>JAZUQM010000045.1:0-5472 GCA_045605705.1 Candidatus Scatosoma sp. | reverse complement strand
GTGATAGCCGCCATCTTGGCGATATCTTCGGTGTTTTCCTCTTGCAGGACGTCCATTGCGTCGTCGACGGTAACGATACCCACAAGGCGCATTTCTCTATCCACGATAGGCAGTGCAAGGAAGCCGTATTCGCTAATCGTCCGCGCGACCTTTTCCTTATCGTCCTCGGTGTAGGCGTAGATGACGTTGTTGTTCATGACCTCTTCGATAAGCGCGCTTTTTTGCGCAAGCATGAGGTCTTTTGCCGTAACCAATCCCAAAATCTTATTCGTGCTGTCTACGACGTAGCAGGTATAAATCGTTTCCTTATCGATTGCCGTACGGCGAATCCGCTCGAACGCATCCTCGACCGTCATGGTCGGGCGCAGGGAAACGAATTCAATTGTCATGATACTGCCCGCGCTGTCCTTCGGGTATTTCAACAGGTTGTTGATATACGCGCGCGTTTCGCTGTCGCTTTGCGCAAGTACGCGCTTGACAACGCTTGCCGGCATTTCTTCAAGCAAGTCTACGGTATCGTCCAAGAACAGCTCGTCGATGACAGCTTTTAATTCTCTATCGCTTAATTTGGCAATCAAACGGGCGGTAACGTCCGTATCCATTTCGACAAAGGTTTCTGCCGCAAGGTCCTTAGGCAAAATACGAAACAGCACCAAAAGCCGCGTATCTTCCTCGGTTTCTTCGAATACCTTAGCAAGGTCGATGGCGTTCATGGAAGCAAGCAGGGGCTTTAATACGGCGTAGTTGCGCTCTTCTAAAAGCAGCATGATTTCGTCCGTTTCCGCAATACGGCGCACCAGCTCGCTGGGCATTTCTTCGATGATATCTACCGTGTCGTCGACGGAAACTTCTTCCATGACGGCGTCAAGCTCGTGATCGCGCAGCCCGCCGATGATTTGCTCTTGTACCTCGCTATCAAGCAAGATTAAGCAATCTGCCAACACTTCGCTGTCCAAAGCGCGGCACAGAGGGAGCAAAAGGTCAGGGGTTGTGTTGGAAAGCTCGCTTAAAAACTCGGCAAGCGTTTGCGGGTCGAGCTTTTGTGCTAGGCTTGCCGCATCGTTAAAGTTTTGTGCGGTTAACGTTTCCAAAAGTTCTTTGGCCATACCTTTTCCTCCTTACTTTTCTTCGTCTTTAGGCTTTTTCAAAATCAAAAAGTCCACTAAAATACAAATTGCGCCAAAGCCAAGCAAAATATAAACGCTTCGCCAAAGCTCGTTTGAAGACGGCTCTCCCCCGAAGGTTACTTCTTCAGCAGCGGGGGTGCGCCCGTCGAATAGCGTTGCGTACGATTTGGGGACGTATCCCGTCCGTTCGCCGTGTTCCGTTTGCAAAAGCACCTTGTAGTATTCCCGTTCTAAGCCCTTGACCTCTCCAAGCAGGGTAACGCTGTCCCCGCGTTTTAGGGGGGTAACGCTTAAAAGAGCGTTCATGGCAGGGAATTTGTATAAGGGAATATCATTGGTGATATACGCCGTTTTTTCGCTTTCGTAGGCGGTGTAATATTTTTCCTCCGTGATTTTGACACAAGCGGAATTTTCAGCAAGGTAGGCTTTGTACTCGCCCGCCTTTTCCTGCGGAATCACTAAGACGGCGTATCCGCCCTCCTCGCAAAGCTTGATCGCGGTAACGGCGCCTTGCGAACGCTCGAACGCGACGTAAGGGAATCGCGTTGCCTCTTGCAAGGCAGGCAGGTCGAACTCGATTAAAATGCTCTCGTTTTCCACTTGTACAAGTTCGTAATCCGCTCCGTTTGTTTCAAAAATGCGCTCTGCGGCGTTCCCTACGGGAATAGGGTTGACCTTAGGGATTCTCAGTTCGTTGGATTTTACGAGGTAATCCCCCGCATACAAAAAGTAGGAATTTTCCTCGTCCACGCCAAAGGCGAAAGAGGAAAGGACGGGGGCATGGTCGTAAACAAGCCCGTAGTCGGGGGTATAGGTTGCGCTTACTGCGTAAGCGTTACCGTTTTGACCGTACTTGGTCAAAGTGCCTTCGCTAAGCGCGTAGATAGAGGTTTCGTAGTCCACCGCAAGCTTTTCGGGGGCTTGCACCCCTTCCAAAATTTTCGTCCCGCTTGCGTCGGGGGTGAACAGTTCTTTTTCGTTAAAACGGTACACGGCGTCGTTGTCGTAGGCGATATATAAGCTGCCGTAAACGTCCGCGGTGAATGCCGTGGCGTAGAGGGCTTGGGTGTATTTTTTCGTTTGCGTTATACTCCATTCGCCGTTTTCTGCTTTAAGGGCGTAGCAATGATTATCGTCCGTGAGGATATAGTATCGCCCGTACACGCTTGCCGTGCCGACGACCTTCCCTTCTATTTCTTCAAGCGTGAGGAGGGGGGCGCCGTAGTTGTTTTTGGAAAGGCTGTGTAAAACCGCCTTGTCTGCGGACGCGATTAAAAGAGTGTCCTTATACGAGGCGAGATAGGGGCTGTCTAGCTCGGTTACGATAGGGGTTTTGAATACGTCGTTTTTCGTGTCGTATACCGAAATACGGCGGTTGCCGTTATCCGCAATAAAGAGGGTATCTTCAAAAAGACAAAGCTCGTCTGCTTGATTAAGTCTATGAGCGGACGAGGAGGACGCGGAAATTTCAAAATCGGTAAAGCCCGCGTTTTCCACCGAGTAGCCCTTGACGGTGTTTTTATACACCGTATATACCGTACCGCCGTAAGAGGAAAGGGAAACGTACCCGCCCTCTGCTTTGGTTACGGGCGTAATCGCCGAGGCGTGCGTGCTGGACATAAGCTCCGTGTGGTTATAGGCATAAAATTCTTCGCCCTTTGACGTAAAGCAAAAGAGATTATCCGCAACCACCATGGAGGTGGGCTGGACGGCGAAATCGGTAACGGGGGTTACGCTACCCGTTTGCGGATTGAGCGCGTAAAGGGTATGCGGGTTTTCCGTGCCCGTTCTTTCGCAAAGATAGTACAAGGCGTCCTTTGCAAAGGCAAGTGCGCTTTCGATTTGGCTGTCCTCCGTACGTAAGGTTTCCGTGGTGCCGTTGTCCAAAGAATAGGCGCAAATCTCGTTCAAGGTGGTATAGTACAGCGCGCCGTCCTCGATTAAAAAGCCGGTGCAGGAAAGATCTGCAAGCTTTTGCGCCGACGCCGTGCCTGCCTTTAAGCCGTCAATGGAAAGAGAGTAGACGTTTAAGCCTGAAAGGAAATACAAGTTTCCGTCCCCGCCGAATTGTACGCTGTCAATGCGCTTGGAATGCTGATTGTAGCAAACGTACTCGTTTTCGGCCTTATCGAAAAGGTAAAGCAGGTTGCCGTCCGCAATCGCGGTGTAGTTTTCGCTTGCCGAATAGTAATTGGGAGAAGAAAGAGGAAGATACTGCTCTAAGGTCGTAGGGGCAATCAGTTCCGCTTGAATGGGTTCGCTATCCGCCTTTACAGGTGTTTTTTGCGCGCAAAGACTACCCGCAGTCGAACACGCGAGGGCGGTGAATATAAGCGCCGATGTAATTGCCGTCTTCCAATTTCTCATACGTTTTCATTATAACACGGTTTCTATAAAAATGTCAATCGGTTAAGCCGTAAAAATTATAGGCAAAACGACTTTTTATCCTTTGGATAAAAGTACGAAAAGCCTATAATCGAAAAAGCGAAGACGTGAAAATATAAAAACACGAACAGTTGTTCGTGTTTTTATGCGTTTTTTAAGGGAAAATGGTAAAAAATTCTATTTTAATAGGCATGCGTATGTCATAATTAAACAAAGAATATATATCCAAACACGAACAAATGTTCGCTTTTTCTTCCAAAAAATGGCATGGTGGGGTTGCATTTTTTCAAAGCAATGTAATAATAAAGCCCGTCGCCAAGAACAGACGACAAGTAACTTAGATAAAAGTAAGAAGGTGGTGATTAATTTGGAGAATTACTTAAAGACGGTGCTGTATGCGTACCCGCTCTTAAAAACGGTTGGGGAGGATTACGGGCAGCACATTCTAAACAAGGCGGTTTTATCCTACGACGGTAGGTGGGATACCTTGCGCTTAGCGGAGCATTTAGCGGAGGAGATTCTCCAAAAAAATCGTCTAGAATGGCTTAAAAGTGTTGTGGAGCGGGTTTTGGACAAGCTTACCGCTTGGGAGCGGGAGCTTATTGCATTTCGATATTTTGGAAAGAAAAGGAAGAGATGTGAGAATGGTGGGGGTTCGGCTTGGAATGATAGGAAGTATTTTCGCATGCAGCAACGCGTCGGCGAAAAAGTTGCCGCCTTGTTGGCGTCGGCGGGAATTACCGAACGGAAATTTTTTGACGAGCTTATCCCCATTGAGATGATAGCAAAGGTACATAAATTCGTGGAACGTAGCCAAGTAAGACCAAATTAAAACAGTCTTTTCCATATATTTCGCCAAATGCGTTCTTGTAGTATTTCTATACAACTGCGTCCACCTTCGTCAAAAACCTGATTCAACTCGGTCTTGATTGGCTAGCTACTCAAAGTTCTTCTTCGTAAGGCGGGCGTCGGGGCGGTTTAAGAATTAGCGCGGCAAGGACGGGGACGAGTAAGCAAAGGGTAACAAGAATGGCGATTTGCGCGGGGGAGCTTGCGCGTCCGTCCTCTTTTGACGCCTCTTCGCCCGGAGGTGAAACTTGGGTGGCAAGGTAATCGGCGTATTCGGGATTTTCTTCGAAGGAAAGCCCTGCGGGCTTTGGAATATAGCCAAACTCTTCGCCGCGAAGTACGTAACAGTAGGTTTGCGAGCCCACCCGATAGTCCCCGTAATACACGCAAGTGATGACGAGCTCGTTTAAGAATGCGGAATCGGTTGAGGGCGCGTTTTCGATTTTGTAGCGTACCTCGAAAGTATAGTATAGGTACGGGCGCGCGGGAGTGTAGTCTACGAAGGTTAAATCCTGCGTTTTGGCGTAGCCAACGAGCTTTTGCGCCCCGCCGTCTTCCTTTTGATATTCGATTTTACAAAAATCGGGGCGGTATTCAAGGAGCTTGACGTAATAGGTCTTAGGGAGCAGAAAGAGCCCGTAGTTTTCTTCGGCAGCGGTGTAGAAAAACGCGGCGTCCGTAAGTATGCAAGCGAAGCTGCCTACGGCAGGGGAAGATTCGGCGTGCGCCTTTGGCGTCGCCGTGGGGAAAAAGCTATGTAAAAATAGGAGCAGCGGCAAGAGTGCCGATAAAAGAATTTTTTTCATAGGCGTAACTTTTTTGGGAAGGTTGGTTCTAGATTTTTGTTTTATCATTATAGGGCGAAAAGCGGGGAGGTTTTTGGTACTTTGGCGGAGAATATGAAAGAAATTGTAGAAAAACTGTACCGCGTGGAGGCGGAGCTTACCAAACGGAAGCGGGAGGATAGGTTGGCGGGCTACAACGGCGGGGAGAAAAAACACGAAAAACAGCTTGCCTTTCATAAATGCAAAAAGAGAAATCGCTGGGTATTCGGCGGAAACCGTTCGGGTAAAACGGAGTGCGGGGCGGTGGAATGCGTGTATATGGCGAG
>JAZUQM010000044.1:0-15222 GCA_045605705.1 Candidatus Scatosoma sp. | reverse complement strand
TGGTTTTTTGCGCGGCGTACCGCAGCCGTACCGACCGCGATAATCCGCTCCACCCCGCTTGCATCGCAAAGCCGCTTGAACATTTTCAAGGTTTTAATCGTCTCCGCAATTCTTTGAGGCTTAAGGAACCCGTCCCTATCCATATCTTGTCCCAAACGGACGCTTTCCTTCAGCTCGTCCACAACTATAAAATGCCCGTCTGCAAACATGTTGACGATGACGAGCCGCGCCGTATTCGAGCCTAAATCGATAATCCCTATTTTTTCCACTTTACACCTCTTTTTAGTCTGTCCTCCCTTACCGAGCTATCGGTAAGGCTTTGCGTGTATATGTATCTGGCAAAGGCACCTAGGAGTATGCCTTTTTTCCCATTCTAATTTTTCCCATAGTTTACCACATAAAACCCGTTTTGTAAATACCCTTTTTGAAAATTTTTTCGCATTTCACTAAAATTTTTCTTTTTTCGACAAAAAACGGGTTTTTTTTCGTGCAATTTTACCTTAGGGAAAAGTTTTGGTGAGCTTTTTACTTCGTAAAAAAGTTGTGAATAGGTAGCACGTTGATGATATGCCCCCGAAGGTTTGTCCAACCTTTGGGGGCATATTGTTTCAATTGTCTTTAATTTAATCCACGCTTTCCACGTATTCCATAACGATATGGATAGGAATACAATACGCAAGCCCGTAAATCACGTTTCCCGCGTTATCTTTCGTGCGAAAGGTGGTTATCCCCACCAAACGCCCTCGCTCGTCCAATAACGCGCCGCCACTGTTTCCCTCGGCTATCGTCAAATCGCATTGTATTACTTCTCGAATAACCCCTGCATACTCTATCTTTATCAAAGGTATGCCTATCATCCCTTGCGATAAGGATAAGCCGTAGTTTACCGCGTTACCGATTGCATATACCTTATCCCCACTACGCAAAGCGGACGAATCTCCCAACTTCATGGGAATAAATTTGCAGGATATATCCACCAATCTTAAAACGGCAATATCCAACGCTGTATCGTATTTAACAAGCTCCGCTTTTCGATACTCTTCTTCCGCCGCAAAGCGAATTGAATACTCCTCAAACACATTCACCGTCCCTAATTGCGTATAGGTTACTACGTGGGCGTTGGTGATAAGAGTACCGTCTTTATTAATCAATTCCGCCGTACCAAAGCTTTCGCCTACGGTTTCACTTGACGCCTTTACCTCTACGATACTCTGCAAGTTGTTTTGATAAATTTTGCTCGGTTTTGGCGCAGGAATAAACACCGCGCAAAGAATAGCGGCAATTAACATTACCGCTATTCCTACGCTGATTAAAATATTTTTGCTTTTGTTTTTCATAACAAACTACTTATGTTTTATGCTTTATAATTATTAACTATGCAAGCGGAAAAATTCCAGAGCATACTCAACATCGGCAAGTTGACCACTTCCTGATAAGGTTTTCATGGAATTAATAGTTGTGCCGTCAAATGACCCAATGGCAATAATAATGTTTCGCTCGATACCGCCAATTGAAGTTTTTCCTTCATTAGTATATAACCACCAACCGTCGATTTCTTTCACAACCCGACCATAGTGTTGCATACGATTAATTTGTTTTTTCTTGAACTCCTCGATTTCAGGATACTTATCCTGTAAAAAAGTATTATTAACCGTATCAATGACAAACACCAAGTTTTTTTCTTTTCCTCCAAGGAAAGAATAAAATTGCTCAAACCCCTCTAAATCTAAAAAATCAGAGTCTTTTAAACGATTATATTTGACAAAGGAATCCATCCCAACCGAAGTTATACCGATATAATCAAAATAGCGATGAATGTCAATAGGAAAAGCTGCAAATTGTTTTTGAAAAAAACGAAAAGCCTCTTGCCCCGTATATTTTTCTTTGTTACCAAGCAAGGTTTTAATTTGCAAAGATACTTTTTTATAAGCTTCATGATCAAAATGATATTCCATTCCGTATTCGTCTTTACAATACTCACAATCACGATGATTTTTAATTTTATTAAATGAGCCTATAAAACTATACATAAGCATTATTTCTCCCAAAAAGAATGTAATGTGTTACCTGCAACTTTGTAACGAGGATTTTCCTCGACAGGACGTTCTGCACTATAATTAGCGCTTAAAATATCTATTGCCTGATAATGTGGAACGCCCCCTTCATTGGTGGGCACATCAAGGAATATAGGATACCCCACAGGCACAGCCGCCATTATTACTGACATAGCATCATCTTGCAAATAGGTTACCGAACTTTTACCTTGCGTAGACATTAAACTCGCCATTTCAACAGATGTGTACGGTTTATCCACCCTAACTTTTGTCGGTCTATTGGAATTACCAACACATTCAAAGTATATTGCAGGGTCTCCCGAGCTTTTTTTGTTGGTAAGAACAATATCCCTTATAGCCTCTCTAGTTTTTTCATCCCATGTAGCATATGTAATGTTTTTAACTTTATTAATCTTAATACCAGGGTAGGAAGCTTCCCACATATCTACTGTAAGCATAACGCCTGCCGCCACAGCTGCAGTAGCCAATGCATATGTACCAATTGTTGCAGCGGCGGCTACCCCCACAGTGCCAACCCCAGCAGCAACTACAGCAGTTGCCGCTACGGCTGCCGCTCCTGCAACAACTGCTACCGCCACATTTATGACAGTTTGCGCTACTTTTTTAACCGCCTTGGCAAACCAACCGCAGTTTTGAATCATTCCTGCGTCGCGCATTTCGCTTAACAAAATACCTTCGCCCTCTACGTTCATTACCGCGTCAATTTCGCCTTTCTCGTTGATAAATCCAACCCCGCTAAGCGTATCGATTTCCAATTCGCCAAGCTCGTTTTGCATTTGAGCATAAAGGGTTACAATATTACTTTCGTAGTCATACGTAAACTTATAACCTACTTTGCACCCTTCCAAGGCTTCGACGTCGCTTTCGCTTACGTTGTCAATTCCCTCAAAAAGCGAAGAATTAAGGGTTTGATAACCCGTAAAGGTTGTGAGCGAGCCTTCCGTGGTCAGCTCGGAGTCCTCAAATTCGTTCAATATTGCTTGATAATCCATTTCGGTATCGTTTAATTGAACAGTTCTTACGCTTGCGATTACTTCTTCACGTTTTACCGAAAAGAAACAACTAAGCGCATAATATGCCCCAACGACCATCGTCAGGACAAGTGCCAACGTTGAAAACCAGTACTTCTTGAGTTTTTTTCATTTCTCTCCTCCGAAAAATAATTATTTGTTGTATATATTGTACCATAGCAAAGGAAGATTTTTCCATAAAAAATATTAAAAAATTATTTTTTCTTAAAAGTTGTTAAAATTTTTCACGTTTTGCTCGTTTGTAAAATAAACATATCGCAAAAAAGGACGGCTCAGCCGTCCTTTTTTATAAGAAATTCCTTTAACTCGTTAAAGCCGTTAAACACGAAGTTCGGCTTTGCCTTTTCATACTCGTCCACGCTTTCCGCATAACCGATTTTAAGCAGTGCGCAATCCACGCCCATTTCCTTTGCACCCTCGCTATCGTGCTTCCTATCCCCCACCATAAGACACTCGAAAGGGGTTGCCCCCGCCCGTCTCATCGTTTCTTCGATAACCGACGCTTTGGTAGGAAAGCTACCGTCGAAACCGCAGCCCGTCTGCGCGCAAAAATACTTGGAAAAACCAAACCTGTCCGCAATTTGACGGGCGTATTTTTCAGGCTTAGAGGTCGCCATCGCAAGCTTGTAGCCCGCCCCCTCTAAATCCTGCAAAAGTCCCAACGCGCCGGGGATAGGTTCGTTTTGCAGCACCCCCGTCCTGCCGTATTCCTCGCGGTAGATTTGCGTGGCTTTCCACGCCGTCGCCTCATCCATGCCGTAGTAGTTTTGGAAAGAATACATGAGGCTGGGGCCGATACACAGCTTTAATTGCTCCGCCGTCGGCGGCTGCCAGCCGATTTCCTTTAAGGCGTAATCAAAGCAAGCGTATATCCCCGGATGAGAATAAATCAGCGTGCCGTCCAAATCAAATAAAATGTATTTATATCTCTTCATAACAGCCGTATTTTAGCATATTCTAAGGCGCATTGTCAACCTTTTGCCTTAAGGCTTTATAAAAACTTACAAAGGATAACCCGATTAAAAACACGCCGAAGCCCTTTTTGAGGACCGGAGCGGGCAATACCGCCGCCGCCCACGCCCCCAACGCCGAAAACCCAAGCGCGGGCAGGATAATCCATAAAATTCCGCGCGTTTGTAACAGTTTATTCTCGGCGTGCGTTTTTAGTGCAAACACGCTCATGGGCAAAAATGCAAACAGGTTGGCGCACTGCGCAATTTTTTGCTCTACACCGGCAACCAAAACAAGCAGGGGTATGGTTACCGTTCCCCCGCCCATGCCCATCCCCGCGGGGATTCCGCCGAGAAATCCAAGCACAAGATAAAGATAAAATCGCATACGCTCACCTGTAAAAGAATAAAAATACACCCGCCGCCGCTTGCAGCGCGGCAAAGACCAAATTGACCGCCTTAACGGGCAGCTTCCCCAAAAGCTTTGCCCCCAAAAGCCCGCCCGCGGTTACGCCTATCGCCGTAGGGATAAGCACTTGGGGGTCGTAAAATCCCCGCAAAACGTACAATACGAAGGAGAGCAGGGAAACGGGTAAAATGAGCAGTATCGCCGTAGCATGCGCCCGTTTTTCATCCAAACCCGTTTTAACCAGCAAGGGTACGGCTATCATACCGCCCCCTCCCCCGAATAGGCTGTTTGCCCCGCCAAGAAGGGTTCCGCAAAGTATACCTTTCGACCTTTGTTTGACTAATTTTTCCATATATACAATATATATTGCGCAAATTTTTATAAAATATCAAACTTTTTCTTGGATTTTACTTCGTAAACGCTTGCCTTTGCGCTGATTTTGTATTAAAATAGTATAGTGCATAATCGCGAATTGTGGGAGTTTACCCCTTTTCAAGACAATGCAAGACAAAGCAATAAAAACCAAAGGTGGTTATATGAAGAACAACAACACCCCCAAGAGCAAGTTTCTTGCCCTTCTCTTATCGCTGATGATGGTATCGACCGCAGGCGCGGCACTTGCGTCCTGTACCGATCCCGAGGACTCCTCTTCCTCCGTTTCTTCGTCCGTGGACAGCTCGGCAACCGAGCCTGAAGACGAAGTCAAAGACACGGGTCTTATCAAAAACGGCGATTTCGAAACCTTTAATAAAAACGACGGTAAAACGGTTATCGGGACCAGTGTTACGGGCTGGGGCACCGCAACCCTCAACTCCGCATCCTCGGGTACGTCCACTTCCTCTAAAGCCAAAAGCGGTATCGTAGATACGGCGGAATGGGATTACGTTTCGGGCGCGAAATACACCGAAGAGCAAATCAAGGCGCTTTCGGACGCCGACGCCATCGCGGATTGGGATAACTTTACCGCGAAGGACAAGCTCGCGTTCTACAAGGCTTGGGAAGAAAGAAATCCCGATGGCGACATCGCAAAGGATTTTGAAAAATACCAAAAGCTGAATATCATCGAAAGAGATATCCCCAAAATCGAAAACCCCAAGACCCACTGGGTAGAAGGCGCGGCGGATTACGAGGAAAATAAGGACAAAACGAGTATCCTTATGCTCCACAACGAAAACCCCGACCCTCTCTCCACTTCTTCTTCCAATAAGACGATAGGTCTTGCACAGAAGTTTTCCTCTTCCTCTACCGTTACCGTGCCCGCAGGTACGGCGGCAACCTTCTCCGTTTGGGTTAAGACGGCGAATTTGCAAACCTCCACGTCCGGCGGGGTTAGCCAAAAAGCGGTAAACAGAGGCGCCTATATCAGCATCACGCACTCGGTCGGCGCGAAATCCCTTGACGCATACGAGGTGAAAAACATCGACACCGACGGCGTTACCGAAAACAACGGTTGGGTGCAATACACTTTCTATTTGAAGAGCACCGCTTATGCGGATACCACCTTCTCCATCGTGCTCGGGCTCGGTCAAGGCGGCGGTGCCGAACGTTACGAATACGTATACGGTTATGCGTTCTTCGTCGATTTGCGTTGCGAACTTATCGATGACGACGAGTTTGAGGCGGGTATTGAAGGGCTTGACTCTAAATATATTGCCGACCTCGACGACGGTAAGCTGGAGAAAACCATCAACGCCTATAAGGACAGCCAAAAGAAATTCGCCCTCAACTTCTTCGGTAAGGCTTGGGATACGCAATCCGCGGCTATCTTCGACGGCATTGCACAGGTAGAAAGCACGGAAAGCAGCGTAGGCTTGACGGGCGTTAACCCCGATGCCGATCCTACCAACAGCGTTACCAAGAAGTTCGCGGATAGAGCGGCTATCGAAGCGGAAACCGCAAATAACCCCTATCTTGACGTTATTTACGACAACTTCCTCGGCGACACCAACGGCGACGGCAATTATTTCCTCGACGGCTTAACGGATAAAAACGTATTTATGCTCCTTTCCGCAAACGGTACGGCGTACACGGCGGAATCCTCTAAAACGTTCACCTTGGATACGGACGATACCACGGCGGATAAGCCCGCTTATATGGCGCTGTCCTTCTTCGTAAAGACCTCCGACCTCTCCGCAGGCATCGGCGCGGGTGTAACCCTTGTCAACGGCTTGGAAGAAACGGCGTTCAGTTCGCTTAATATCTATGATATCGACGGCGTAAAGGTCGGCGATACCGAGGACGTTTACGACGGTTGGCAAAAATGCTTCTTCTTCGTATCGCTTGACGAAGATTTGACGGAAAGCTCCTTTACCTTGAAATTCAACTACGGCCCCACCGACGTCGACACCAACACCTCGAAAGACGCGTTCGTTCCCGGCTTTGCAGCGTTTGCGGGTTTTGAAAGCTACGCTATGTCCAAGCAGGAATTTGAAAGCGCAAAGAACGGTACCTATTCTAAGCTCGTAACCTTAAAAGAAGGCGTAGTAGAAAAGGAAGGCGCGGGCAATCAAGGCTTCGACAGCGTAAAGGGCGTTCCCTCTAACGCACTTGAAAAAGGTCTTGGCAACCCTGCAACCTACAAGGGTGTGTACAGCGATAACTATCGCGTAAGCCTCCCCGACCCCAACGATACCCCTGCAATCAAAGAAGAAAAGCGTAAAATTAACGATTACAAAAACGCAGGTCTTTTGAATAAAAAATACTTCGCGGACGTTTTGGCTAACCCCGACAACGCAACCGCGGATTGGCTTACGGGTATCCAATCCCTTACGACGGAAACGGCGGCAGATAAAATTTGGAACGCAGTATTCGGCGACGCTATCCAGCCCCTTATGATTTGGAATAATGCGGGTATGGTCAGCGGCGCGAAGTCCTACGGCTTCATCGGCGCAAAGACGACGGCGTCCAGCGGTCAAAAAGCCGTTACCCTCCGTGTGAAAACGATGGGCAACGCAAAAGCTTCCGTATATCTTATCGACGCGGAAGACGGCAGCTACCAAAACACCCTGTCCATCGGCAGAACGCTTACCTTCTGGTACGACAACCAAGGCAATATTTGCACGGGCGATCCTTCCAAGAAAGGCACGCAGGTTGCGTTTAAGCTTCAATCCAACGGCTTGTATAAGGCAAACAAGAACTGGAACGGCTACTCCGCTTTGAGCGAAGAACAAAAGAACGGTTACTTCGCAAACCTTAACGCGTATACTGAAAAGGACGCAGACGGCAACTTACTCGTCGCTGAAAACGGCGCTTCCCACGAATACCACGATTATACCTGGAACAGAGAAGCGTTCTATCTTGAAGGCGGCGCGTACTACACCGAAGACAACGGCAACGGCTTGAAGGTGCTTAACCTTGCCGACCTTGTAACCGAAGAAAAGCTTACCGCCCGTTACACCGCTGCGGCAAGCAAGGAGCTTAAGGTAGAAAACATCTCCACGAACGGGGAATGGGTATCGGTTACCTTCTATCTCAACGTCGGTGAAAACTCCAAGAACTACCGCTTAGAGGTTTGGAACAGCGCGACGAGAAAGGGTACGCCTGAGGAAGGCTTTGTTGCATTCGACTACAACTACCGCGAAGCAAACTTCGATTTGGTGGAAGAAGGCAAAGAAGCGGACGGCGCGGACTATTTCGAAAGCGTATTCTCCTATTTCGACAGCAATAAATTCGTAAGATACGACGCAAACCTCGACAGCGAAAAGGTAGGCAACCTCTACGATAAGAAATTCGTTCCCTCCGATTACACGGAAGGCGTTGCGTACCTCTTCTATCGCGATGCGGAAGACGGCAGCTACAACGTCTTTGCGGATTACTCCTTGACGGATAAGAAGATTACGCCCGCAGACAAAACGGACGACACCGCTGAGGACAGCAGCTCTGAGGAAGTAACGGAGGACGGCGCAAACGTATGGCTGCTTGCAAGCTCGATTTCCGTAGCGGCAGTGCTCGTACTTGCGCTTGTAAGTATTGCAGTGCGCTATATCGTAAAATCGGTACGCAAGAAAAAAGGCTATACCCCTAAAAAGAAATAACCCTTAAATAATAAAAGAACACGGTTTTGAAACCGTGTTCTTTTTTATTGTTTTCTAAACGCTTTCGGGTAATGATTCTTCACCGTGCCGTTTACCCCTTTGCCAAGCCCCAAGGGATAGCTCTCTATACAAAGCAGGCACCAACCGTTTTTGCATTCCCCCTCTATACTCTCTCCGCGAAGATATTTTTCTAGACGAGGGTCGTTTTCCGCAAGATTTACCGTATTTTCGCAATCTTCCATTTGAATGGCTAAGGCAAGGGAATGCGACGGCTCGAACCTGCCGTTCTTCACTTCCCCAAGGCGCACGCCAACCCGAAGCACCTGCAACCCTTTCCAGTCGAACACCCCTTCAGGAAGCTCGTATAAAATGCCGCCCGCCTCGTATAAACGGTGGGCAAACTTTTGCTTGAAAAAGGCCTTTTCAAAATCCCTATACGCCTTTTCCGCATCGCGGGAGCAAAAGAGTTTCTTTTCCTTTAACCGAGTGTCCCATTCCCCCGTTCGCTCCTGTTTTTCAAACAGCGCGGCGAAATGCCCCTCGCCCCTTGCCTTATGCGGATAAAGTTTTTCTTGTTGAATAAGGCGCATTTCGGGGTGATTTTTCAAATATTCGCATACCTGCCCCTCGTCCTCTTCTTCGGCAAAGGTGCAGGTCGAATACACAAGCCTACCCCCTTCTTTCAGCATTTTCGTCGCCTCGTCAAGGATACGTGCCTGACGTTTGGCGCAAAGGGCGATATTTTCTTCACTCCACTCGCTAAGCGCTTCTTCGGCGTTTTTTCTAAACATTCCCTCGCCTGAGCAGGGCGCGTCTACGAGGATTTTATCAAAATACCCCGCAAATACGGTGGACAAGTTTTCAGGCAGCTCGCTGATGACTACGGCATTTTTTATCCCCATGCGTTCGACGTTTTGCGATAAAATTTTCGCGCGGGAAAATACAGGCTCGTTCAGTACGATTATCCCTTTCCCATCCATCGCGCAGGCAAGCTGCGTGCCCTTTCCGCCAGGCGCGGAGCAAAGGTCTAGCACCCTCTCTCCCGCCTTGACCTCTAACAAAGGCGCGGCGCACATAGCCGACGGCTCTTGCGAATAAAACAACCCCGCCGCGTGATACGGAGAACCGCCCACCTTTTCAAGCTCGGTATAAAATCCGTTTTTCTCCCAAGGTACGGGGGCGCCCAAAAAAGGCAAACGGGCTTTCAATTCGTCCATGCTCCCTTTCAATGGGTTCAAACGCACCCCCTTAAAGGGTTTTTCCGTATAGACGGCACAAGACGCCTCCCAGTCGGTTACGGGAAGCTGTTTTTTCATGTTTTCGATAAATTGTTGAGGTAACATAAGCTTATACCCCCAAATACGCCGAAAATTCCTGCGTGGTAAGCACCGTGCCTTTTGCGGAGTTCAAACGCTGACCGCCCTCACCCTCAAAACAAATATACAGGTCGCATTCTTCCGCGCGGGAAGTGAAAAACGCGCCCTCGGCAAACGCCGCTGAAAGGAGCTTCTTAGATAAGGGTAAATCCTGCTCCAACGGGTGAGAAAAGCAAACCGTACGGTTTTTTAATAAACCCTCTTTTGCACGCTTGCGTTTTTCCTTGTCCATAAAACGGTAAAAGGCGGCTTTTGCACGTTCCCGTTCCTCTTTTTTGCGTTCCTGCGCCTCACGGTAAGCAGTAAGCCCCGAGGAGGTCGTTTGCGTAATTTCGTAATTCTCTATTTTGCCAAGAGTGATCCCATACTTGTTCAATAGGGCGGGCAGGGTCGCGTTTTCCCCCTCTTCCTTGCACATTGCCTCGGCAATTTTCATAGTCGCGTACGCATCGTCCACCGCGCGATGGGCAACGAACTGCACGCCAAGCTCCTTTGCAATAATCCCTAAACCAAACTGCCTTGAAAAATCCCCCACGCGGTTCATGTACAAAAACTGCGTATCCGCAAAATCAAAGACAAACGAGGGCAGGGAAAAACGGTGGCTTTCAAGATTGAGATATTTCACGTCGTTCATGGTCGCATGCCCGACGACGAGGGTGTCTTTATCTTGAAGCAGAGCATAAATCTTTTCCGCACGCTCTCTAAAGGTTGGATATTTTTTGAAACTGCCGTATTCGTAAGGTAAAACAAGCCCTTGCGTACCCTTTCTGTCGGTTAAATGAAAACCGCCCTGCGGGTTGATCAGCAAGTCCTCTTTTTCAAGAATATTAAATTTTTCGTCCGTCAAGCAATACCCAAACGCACAAATTTTTGCAGCCTTTTTGGACACCACCGAACATTCTATATCGAAAAATAAATATTTCATGGCAAAAAAAATGAATTGTAAGCAAGGCTTACGCGAATTGCCCCTATCGGGGCATGAATTGTCCTAATGGACGTGAATTGCCTTGCAAAGCAAGGCGTTGTGGAAATATTACAATAACGGCAACAAAGTTGCCAATTCACGGCACAAGCCAATTCACGACGGTACAGCCGTCAATTCACGAAAAGCATAGCTTTTCAATTCACTTATCCTATCTCTTAATTTTTAGGTAAAATCGCTTTCTTCCCACCCATGTACGGCTGTAATACCTCGGGGATACGCACGCTGCCGTCCGCTTGAAGGTGATTTTCGATAAACGCAATGAGCATACGGGGGGGCGCAACTACCGTGTTGTTCAAGGTGTGGGCAAGCTTGGTCTTTCCGTCGTCATCTTTATAACGAATGGACAGTCTGCGCGCTTGCGCGTCCGTGAGGTTGGAACACGAGCCCACTTCAAAATATTTCTTTTGTCTAGGGCTCCACGCCTCAACGTCGCAGCTCTTATATTTGAGGTCAGCGAGATCCCCCGAGCAGCACCCAAGCTGTCTTACGGGGATATCCATAGAGCGGAACAGCTCTACCGTATAGCTCCAAAGCTTTTCGTACCATTCCTCGCTCTCTTCGGGGCGGCAAACGACAATCATTTCTTGTTTTTCAAACTGGTGGATACGGTAAATACCGCGCTCCTCAATGCCGTGCGCGCCCTTTTCCTTACGGAAGCAGGGGGAATAGCTGGTAAGCGCCATGGGCAATTTCTTGCCGTCAATAATTTGCCCCATAAATCTGCCGATCATGGAGTGTTCGCTCGGACCGATAAGATAGAGGTCTTCGCCCTCGATCTTGGACATCATGTTTTCCATTTCGTCAAAGCTCATAACCCCCGAAACGACGTCGCCGTGGATCATGTAAGGGGGAATGACGTAGGTAAAGCCCTTGTCAATCATGAAATCGCGGGCATAGGTAAGCACTGCGGAGTGCAGTCTTGCAATATCCCCCGTGAGGTAGTAGAAGCCTTGTCCCGAAGTACGGCGTGCGGAATCCACGTCGATACCGTCCAAATTTTCCAAAATATCCAAGTGATAAGGCACTTCAAAATCGGGCACTTTTGCCTCGCCAAATCGCTGTAATTCGACGTTTTCGCTGTCGTCCTTGCCTACGGGTACGTCGTTTGCGATAATATTAGGGATTGCCATCATCACCTTTTTCAGCTCGGCTTCCGTTTCCTCGCTTTCCTTTTCGATGGCAACAAGACGGTCGGCGTCCGCTTTTACCTGCGCTTTTACCTTTTCCGCCTCTTCTCTTTTACCCTCTTTCATCAGCATGCCCACTTGCTTGGAAAGGGTATTTCTTGCCGAACGCAACGCGTCCCCCTCCGCAATCAAAGCACGGCGTTTGGTATCTAATTCCAACGCTTTATCCACAAGAGGAAGCTTGTGGTCTTGGAACTTTTTACGGATATTTTCTTTTACGAGTTCCGCATTCGTGCGGATAAGGTTAATATCAATCATGTTATACCTCAAAAAACTTGATTTATCTTCCCTATTATACAACTTTTATAAAAAGAAAGCAATTAAATCAAAAGTCCTAAACGGGATTTCCTTTGATTTTCACATAAAAAACTTGTATTTTTTCCTTTTGTATGTTATAATGGGAATAATATTAGTGAAGTTTTTACTTCGTAAAAGTGAAGTTACTGCGTAGAGAAGTTGTGGCAACGCCACAGTGAAGTTTTTTTACTTTGTAAAAAAGTTATGGCTGTTATTCCTATTTTCCGCAATTTGCCCGTAGGGCAAACTTCACTTGTTAATAAGGAGTTAGCTTATGAAAAAAGACGAACAACAGGAAAAGAAGCCAAGTAAGCTTGGCAGACTTATCCAAAAGAAAAAAGAAAAGAAAAAGACGCCCGCCCCTATAACCGACGTACAGCGTTTTAACGCTTTACCCAGCGAGGGACTTTCCCGCGCACAGGTACAAGAGCGCATGGAACAGGGGCTTGTCAATAAATCGGGTAAAAAATACTCTAAATCCTATCGCAGTATTTTCGTAGGCAATCTGTGCACAGGGTTCAACCTGCTTTGCGCGCTTGCGGCGGTTGCGCTGCTCCTTGCACACGCGCCCCTTTCGCAGTATTTATTCGTGCTCATCTTCCTTGCAAATACTTTGGTGAGTATCGTGCTTGAAATCCGCGCGAAGCGCAAGCTTGATAAGCTGTCCATTCTCTCCTCCCCCACCGCCAAGGTCGTGCGCGGAGGCAAACGTGTGGAAATCCCCGTAGAGGATATCGTTATCGACGATATTTTAATCCTCTCCGCAGGACAACAGGTCCCCGCCGACTGCTTTGCCGTCGAGGGCATGGCAGAGCTCAACGAATCCCTGCTCACGGGTGAATCCGTACCCATTAAAAAAGAGGACGGCGACCTTTTATACGCAGGCTCGTTTGTCGCAAGCGGTCAAATCGCCGTGCGCGTGGATAAAATCGGCGAAGATACCTACATCAGTAAGCTCACCGCAAGGGCAAAAAAATATAAACGCCCCAACTCGGAGATTATGAACTCCATCACCCTGTTCATTCGTATTATCGGGTTTATCATTATCCCCGTTGCGGTACTTATGTTCTTCACAAACTTGAAGGATGCAAATCTGTCCTTGGAGCTATTAAGCGAAACGGGGGGATTTTGGCATAATCTATTGTCTATAAAAAATCCCCGTCTATTCAAAACCATTCAAAACACCGCCTCGGTTGTTATCGGTATGATTCCTTCGGGGCTACTGCTTCTTACCACAATTGCCCTCTCCACGGGTATGATCCGCCTTGCCAAGTACAATACCCTCGTGCAAGACATGTACTCCCTTGAAATGCTGGCGCGCGTCAACGTACTCTGTCTAGATAAAACGGGTACGATTACGGACGGCAGAATGAAGGTCAGCGATTGTATTTTGCTTAACGC
This sequence comes from Candidatus Scatosoma sp., assembly GCA_045605705.1. GTDB lineage: Bacteria > Bacillota > Clostridia > Christensenellales > Borkfalkiaceae > Scatosoma. The sequence goes on along the minus strand of JAZUQM010000044.1, from coordinate 1,477 downwards.
CACAGGTGAGGTAGGCGTAGACGATATCTTGGGTTCTATGCTCGCCTCCCTTAACGATAATAACCAAACCTCCATTGCGCTGTACGAGCGGTTTGGACACTCCACCGCCCTGCAGCCCATTGCTACCCTGCCCTTCTCGTCGGCGAGAAAACTCTCCGCCGTTACCTTTGAGGACGCAGGTACGTACGTTATGGGCGCGCCCGAGTTCGTATTAAAACCCGTACCCGTGCGTATTGATAAGATTGTAAAGCAATACGCGCAAATGGGTCTGCGTGTGCTTGTGTTGGCGCATGCAAGCGGGCAAATCCAAGGAGATAAGGTCCCCGCAGGCTTGCGCGCCGTAGCCGTCATTACGCTTTCGGATAATATCCGTCCCGAAGCCGTTGATACGATTAAATGGTTTAGAGAAAACGAAGTTGACGTAAAGGTTATTTCGGGCGACAACCCCGTAACCGTTTCCGAGGTCGCGCGTAGAGCGGGTATTAAAAACGCCGCGCAGTTCATCTCCTTGGAGGGTTTGTCTGATTTGGAAGTGGAAAACGCAGCAAATCAGTACACGGTATTTGGACGCGTTACCCCCGAGCAAAAGGCAATTTTAATCCGTTCGATTAAAAAAGCGGGGCATACCGTTGCCATGACGGGGGACGGCGTAAACGATATCTTGGCGATGAAGGAAGCGGACTGCGCCGTATCCGTTGCCTCGGGCAGTGAGGCGGCAAGAAACGTTTCCAACCTCGTTTTGCAGGATAATAATTTCGGTTCTATGCCCAAAATCGTAAACGAGGGCAGACGGGTTATCAACAACGTCAAGGATTCCTCCGCGCTGTATATCATGAAAACCCTGTTGGTTTTAATTTTGGCAATTTGCTGTTATTTGTTTAAGACAAGCTATTTCTTTACAACCAACAACATGTTTATGTACGAGTTCTTTATCAGCGCAATCCCCTCGTTGGTACTTTCCTTGCAGCCGAATACGGCGCGCGTAAAGGGCAAATTTATCCCTTACGTTTTAAGCAGGGCTATCCCGGGCGCATTTACAATGGCGGTTGGTATTATAGCCCTCCACGTCGCCAGCGAAACCTCTCTCAGCCCTGATTTTAATTTGTCCAACGAATATGCCTATAAGGCGGCTATGATTCTTGCCCTTACCTTCTGCGGTTTGGTTATGCTTTATAGAATTTCCCAACCCTTCAACGTGGTAAGAGCCGTTATGTACGTGGTTGCCGTTACGCTTTGCGTCGTCATGATTTCCGTGCCTTGGTTGTCCGGATTTGTATACGAGCATTGGAATGAAGTCGAGTTTACCATGCCTCAAATCCTGCTTATCGTGATTATCGTACAAGCGTCTTTCCCGATATCGGGCTTCTTGATAAAGGCGTTCGATATGATGAACCCTGCTGATGAGTAAGTGAAGTTTTGCCTGACGGCAAAGATAAGTTTGATAAATCAAGTGAAGTTTTCCGCTTTGCGGAAAGTG
>JAZUQM010000043.1:0-2506 GCA_045605705.1 Candidatus Scatosoma sp. | reverse complement strand
ATTGATTGAGCACGCTTAAATACGCGGCAAGATAAATTCCTTGCAAACGCTGCGTGAATTCCCCCTCAAAGAAATTATCCGTTCTTTCGTCCTGCGTTTTATAGCTAATATTCGTCGCACCGTTGATTGAAATGCCCCAATACGAATTTTCAAACGTTTGCAAAACGTTTTTGGAATCAAGCCCTGTTTCAGCCTGAGGCGCTTTATACGCCGACCGATAATTTAACCTAGCTTCAAACAATAACTGCCCCAAAGCTTCGTCTTCCGGTTTTTCGTGCAGCAAATAGTAACTAAAACACAACGGCTTTCTATCCACGTACGCCAAGTCGTCCCTCTTGTCGAAATCAAAAATAGGAATATACTCCGCTAACGTTTTTTGGATAAACGCAATCAAGGACGTGCTTTTATCCAACTCGCTCGGCGTCTCTTTGTTGGACGCATAATAAAGCACGGATTCCTTCCTTTTGACCTCGGAAAGCAGATAGTTTAATTCCAATATCTTTTCCGTGTCTGTGGTATCATAATTGAGCTTGAACGTGAAAAAACCAATCCCCGTTTCAAAAATAAACAGGTTCAAGCCTTCAAGCTCTACCTTAATCGTTTCGTCTTTAATCTTAAAAAAATAATCCTTGTCAATCCCAAAATCTTTCTCTAAGTTAGGATTAAACCGATATTGCTTTACGACGTTCCGCTTAAGGTTGTCCATATCGAACAATAAACGAAAATCATCTTGCGGTTTGTTTAATTTTAAGGCTTGTCTTTCCCAAATCGGGTGCAATTTTCCATTCGATTTTTGAAAGCGAATATTCTCCACGTCCATAAACGTTTTATCTGTTTTGAAAGGAAAAATTACGTAAGTAAATTGTTTATCCGTAAGACAAAGTCCCATGATCGTAACCTCTTTAGCGGTAAAATTAAAATATTCCTTCCTTATTATATCAACTTTGTCGAAGAATGTCAAGATATTTAGATAGTTTCCATTTCTTCTTTATACCGTATATCTTAACATTAAGGATTGTAGTAAAAAAAACCACCCGATATTCGGGTGGAGGATTATTTACTCGAAATTCTCTATTCTGTCTAAAAACTCTTCCATGCGGTACAAGTCCTCGGGGGAGTAGTACTCGATAAAAATACGTCCTTTCTTGGCGTTGCCGATAAGAGAAACCTTCGTCCCAAATACACGGCGCATACGGTTGACAAATTCTTTGAGTTCGGCATTCTTCGCCGCCGCCTTGGCGTTCTCTTCCGCAAGCGATTCCTGTGAGGGGGTCAAATACGCCTTGACCGTTCCCTCCATTTCGCGAACGGAGTACCCTCGCTTTATCGCCTCCTCCGCAAACGCGTATTGTTGGGTTTTAGGCACTTTGACGAGCGTTCTTGCGTGCCCTGCGGAAAGTTGACCGCTTTCCACTAGCCCCACCACCTCGGGGACAAGGGTCAAAAGGCGCAGCGTGTTTGCTACAGCGGGTCTAGAACGACCGATAAACGCCGCAATGTCGTCTTGGGTAAGCCCGTATTCACTCGTGAGCCGTTTCATAAGATACGCCTCTTCCATCGCGCCGAGGTCGTCCGTTTTTAAGCGTTCGATTACGGAAAAGAGTTCGGCGTTTTTCTCGTTAAACGCGTACATGCGTACCTCTAATTCGCTAATCCCCATAAGCTTGACCGCGCAAAAATCCCGTTCCGCAGCAAGCAGACGATACCGACCGTCTTCCTCGCGGTTGACGGAAAATTCAGGAATACCGTTCAAGAGAAAGTGCGCCGCGCGCGTGCGCAGTTCTTTCTTATCAAAGGCGTCCGTGCTCTTTTCCGTTTGAATGGCGGAAATGGGCAGCAGGCGTTTTTCGTATTCGGTGTTTAGCGTTTTGGTGCGTTTTTCCCGTTTCATAGTACCTCTTTTCAAAAACGGAGCCGTTTGAACAGCTCCGTTTGCTTATTATTCTTCCGTTTTTTCTTCGTTGGGCTCAAAGGGGACTTCGTCTTCAACGATATGCTCTTTGCTAGGCTGAGTCATCGTGGTAAAAGGGTTTGCTTTGCGGAGCTCTTCCTTTCCTTCCATGGCTTCCATTACCTCTTTGTAGGTTGCGCCCTTCATGAGCATTGCCACTTCTTCGGTGTAAATGGTTTCCTTTTCTACGAGCAATCTCGACATGTTGTCTAAAATCGAGCGGTTTTCTTTCAAAAGCTTGGTCGCGCGTTCGTGCGCCTCGGTGATAAGTCTGCGGATTTCCGCGTCGATAACCGCCGCCGTTTCCTGCGAATAGGTGCGTTCGGAGTGGCCGTATTCCATACCTACGAATACAGGTTGGTCGGAATCGTACGCCACCAAGCCGAGCTTGTCGCTCATACCCCACTGCGTTACCATTCTGCGCGCAATAGAGGATACGTGCTGCAAGTCCGCGCTTGCACCCGTCGTTACGTCTTGAATAACGAGCTCTTCTGCAACTCTACCGCCCAAGGACATACAAATGTTATCGATAAGCTTATTATACGAAACGTCGTT
>JAZUQM010000042.1:0-12867 GCA_045605705.1 Candidatus Scatosoma sp. | reverse complement strand
CGCCGCCGCCTACGTCGGTGGATACGGTAATCGTAAGCTTAGCCGTTTTGCCCTCGTATTCAATCGTTACAAGCTTGGTACCTACGCTTTCGGTGATTTTGTTAAGGTTGTTCGTGATATCCTCGCCTGCAAGGAATACTTTCACCTTACTAAAATCGATGCCCTCGGTAGACGCGTCGTTATACTTTGCCGTGATAACGATGTCTTCAAAGCTAACCGTTTCGTTTAAGGTATAGCTTGCGTCATAGGAACCGTTTGCGATGACGATTGCCGTGAGTTCACGGGAGCCGCCGAAATCACAAGCGGTAATACCCGTTGCGGATACAAGCATGGTCAACGCCATGGTTGCCGCAAGAATTTTCTTGATTTTTCTCATAGTAAAACCTACCTATTGTAAATTTTGTATTTACATTATACTATATGTATTTTGTTTTGGCAAGCTTTTTTTGTCATGTATTTTTATGACCGTTAAGGGTGAATTGTAAGCAAAGCTTACGTGAATTGTCCTAACGGACATGAATTGCGCCTAACGGCACGTGAATTGCAAACCGAAGGTTTGCGTTGTGGAAATATTACATTAACGGCAAGCACAGCTTGCCAATTCACGACGGCACAGCCGTCAATTCACGGCGACAGCCAATTCATATGAACGAAGTTCACTATTCATTAAAAAAGCGCCCTTTCGGGCGCTTTTTTATCAATGTTTAGGCGTTCTCGGTAAAATGAATATCTTGGTTTTAATATTCGAGCCGTCTGCCGATACGATTTCTATCGTGATACCTCTATCAGGCTGTAAAAAGGTTACCGTTTTCGCCGTTTCGTTTACGTGGCAAAACTCCGCCGTCGTTTCCTTATCGTACACAAGCTTCACTCCCGTATTATCCGCCGTTTCGGGATATACGTGGGGCATGATTTGTACGGTGTTGGGGTTGGTGTCGATATTCGTTTCATCGTAACCTACGTCCCCCCAAACGAAATCGAAAATATACCAAACGACGTCGTCCGTAGGGTCTTGCACGTCCCTAATTTCCTGTTCCTGCTCTCCCCCGCGGTGGATAACGTCGCAGGTGATACTTTCTACGTATTTCGTGCCCTCAAAGTTCTTGACGTTCAAGCCGAAGAAGTTTACGATTACGATAGAGCCTAAATAGATAAGAAAAATGGCTATAATGACCGTTTTTTTCATAACGCTTACTTCTCCTTATAGAATACTTTGATTTTAATAAAATACGACCAGGTCTTAAACGCGCAGAAGACAAGCCCGATAAGGCTTACTTTTATCCATGCACTAGAAACGCTTTCCAAGGACAAAAGCAGGGTTACAACCGCCACCAAGAAAGAAATTACAAAACACAAAATTGTCGATTTGTTTTCGTTGGGGTTATTCGTTTGGCTGGCAAAGGTTGCGTACTGCGCGTATTGAGGATTCATGAGGTCCATTTCCGCGCTCCAAATTAAGTGGGTTGCGTAGAACAGGTACGCCGTCGCCCCAAACAGTACGTTTTCCAAGGTACCAAGCCCCGAATGCCGCGCGAACACAACGGTAGTTGCCACCGCCGAGGCAAACCCGACGATTAAGGGAATGACGAGCTTGGCAAACAGCAATTTGCCGTAAGTCGAGGGCTGTACCTTATTGAGATACGCCGTCGAACCGTCCTTAGAATACGCGCTGGCGATACGGATACTGCCCGAAAGCATGAACAACAGCACGATTAAAAGGTTAAACGCAATCCCAAGCTGTTGTCCAAAGAAACGGGTATCCATTGCCGAATACAGCTTGTTCAAAAGCTCGATTGCGATCGGCAAAACCACTACCGTCTGCACGAATAAGGACAAAATACTATTATCCCTAAGCCCCACTATCCATTCCTTCTTGAGCGCGGAAAGGAATACGGGGGTTTTGCGGTTGGGTTTGCTCTTGTCGAAGACGCGTTTTCTATACTCGAAGGGCTTGGACGCCATGTTATAGAACAAGGGCTGCGAGAGCGCAAAGCAAAGCCCGACAAGCGCTACGATTACGCCGATTAAGATAAGCAGGTGAGGAAGGGTCTGTTTGGTGAACAGGACGTTGGACATACCCACGCGTTTGCCGATAATCAGCTGCGTAAACTTCACTAGGATACCGAATTTATCCTCAAATGCGGAAAGGAAATCCTGTATTTTCCAATAGGTCGTACCCCACGTTGCGACAAGGTCGATGTTATCGGGGATAATGCTAATCGCGGAAACGACCCCCCACGCTACGCCTGCAATACCCGCTAAAATGAGGATATACTGCAAAATGCGGAACTTCCTGCAAAGCTGGCAAATAAACAGCGCAGGGATAGACAAAATCGCCGCAATCAGTACGGGAAGCAGGGATACGAACAGGAACAACAGCAATACCCATATAAAGTAGAATACCGCCAAGCTCTTCACAAGCCCATATGCCACGAAGAAGGGAATAAGGAAGAGGAAGTTTTTCCTTAATTCATATATATAATATACAAGCAGCTTGGAAAGGAATACGATAGAGGGCTTGACGGGGAAGGTCAAAAGCACCAAGTTATCCCTAGATAAGTACAAGGACTTTACAAGCCCGAAAATCGTGAACACAATGGAAAGCAGGGTCATGCCCCCAAAGACGATTGCCATAACGCTGACGGGGATATCCCCTACGAGGGAGAATATCGAAAGGATATTCGCCGCCTTGAACAGCAAGAAACAAATCGCCGTTACCGCTACAAACCCGAGTATGAAGTAAATAATCGGGAAAAATCGCTTGGCAAAGGACTGCGATTTACTTCTATCCATTTTCTCTTTCAGCTGCATTGCCGTCAACGTTTTCAGCGAAGAAAGCGTTTGACGGAATCCGCCGAATTCTTTTTTGGTTTTTTGCGACATAGCTATCTCCTTACGCCTCGGCTACCTCGGCAGCTTCTTCCTGTTTTTTGGCTTTGTCTGCCTCGGGGTTCATTTCAATCTTTTCCATGTAGTACTGTTCAAGCTGGATGCCCTTTTCTTCGAGCTCCTTCAAGGTATGCGTGCAAAGAATCGTACCCTTTCTAATAATCGCGATACGGTCGCAAATTCTTTCTACAACGTCGATGATGTGGCTGGAGAAGAATACGATGTTCCCTGCCGCTGCGTGCGCTTTCATCGCCTCTTTGACTTGGAAGATACTTTCAGGGTCCAAACCGGTCAAGGGCTCGTCCAAAATCCAAAGCTTGGGCGCGTGTACCAGCGCGGACATAATCGTAATCTTTTGCTTCATACCGTGCGAGTACGTCTTGATAGGGTTATCAAACGCCGCTTGCAAATTGAAACGTTCTACGTATTCTTCGATACGCGCGTTTCTGTCCTCTTTGCTTACCCCGTACAAGTCCGCGATATAGTTTACGTATTCACGGCCCGACAGGTTTTCGTACAGCGCGTAATGGTCGGGTACGAAGCCCGTTTGCATCTTCGCGCCTACCGACTGCGTTTGCACGTCGTAGCCGCAAACACTGATGCTGCCCGAGGTAATCGACTGAATCCCTACGATACTCTTGATAATCGTACTCTTACCTGCACCGTTCGGGCCAAGGAAACCGAAGATTTGTCCCCCTTCGATTTCAAGGTTCGCATTCTTCACGGCGTACACGTCGCTTGTGGAGTATTTTTTGCAAAAATCTTTTAATATAAGTTTGTTCGTCGTTTCCATATTCATAGGCTCCGTAATATTTCTTCCTGCAAGCTTGACCTCTAATGCAAGACGGTCGGCTTTGATTGCTTTGTTGCGTTTGAAAATTTCCTGATACAAATCGGCTACCATAAACCCTTGCTCGTAAATAAACCACATCGCAAAGGACAGCGCCACGTATACGAGGAAGAAGAGTACTTGATACAGCGGATAGAATACCATCTTGATATTCCCGATATTAATCGTCGTCGTGATATCCCGCAAATCCTCCGCCCATTTACCCAGCTTTTCGGCAATGAAATCGCTGTTGATAAAGAAGAAGTCCACGCTGCCGTAGTTACTAAACCATGCGTTGAGGATAAGTACCAATAGGAAGTACCCGCCAAAGCCCGCCAAGGAATACAGGAACTGTTTCATCTTCGGGCGCTCGTACATGCCCAAAGCGATAAGCAATATCGGCATATAGAACGCTAAGTGGTGATTGAGCCAGAACTCTGCCGAGCGCACGGAGAAGATATTCGTATCCGCCGCGGTATTTGGCATCGCCATTGCAAAGAACGCGCCGAGCACGTTGATAAACAAGGTAAAGTAGAACACCTTATCCAACTTGAAGTACAAGCACAGCGGTACAATAAACATTGCCGTGTTACAAAGGTGCAAGGGCCAGTTAATCGGGTTGGCAAGATGGCTAAACGAGATACGGAAAGAATATCCTATCATGCCCGCCGTTGCCATTAAAATCAACCCGTAACGTCTATGGTCATAATCAAAACGGGAAAGCACCGCCCAAATCATAATAGGGATAACAAATGCTGCGTATAATACAAGTCTGTGTTCTAGACTAAACTCTTTCAGCACGATCGTTTTAGGACCTAACCCAAGCAGTGCTTGCGGTACGAACACGGGCATACACATGATAATCATAGGGATTGCCATAAGTACGCTTTTGCCGATTGCCTTATAATCGAACTTGGTTTTATAGCTATCTGTCCAAACCCCTGCACAAAGCCCAAGCCCCATGCCCAGCTCTATGCCGTGGAAAATGCCCTGCGCGGAAACCTTATTCAGCGCATCCGCCCCGGACATACCGACAACGCTAAGGAACATAGCGATAAACCCAAAAAGGTACAAGGGGGTTACCATGAACTTCATAAGTCCTGTAAGCGAACGGATTTTATCCTTGAAGAAAGGATAGGTCGCCGACAATACGAACGCCGGCACGGCTGCCCAAATCGCAAGCGTGGCAAAAAAGGTTTTTGCCTGTCCGTCTATACCGAACGGAGAATAGAGGTTCAACCCGATGGTTTCCGTCAAAACCACTTGCCCGCATAAATTTCTCACGGCAAATATCGCCATGAAAACGTACACGAATACCTTTAGGGTAATCCCCCTCGCCTTTTCGCTTACCTTTGGATGTTTTCTTACGACGACCTGCAACGAGGACGCCAACGCCGCCACTACCGCGGCAATTCCGTAGTATAATGCTGTCATGCTACTTCTTCCAAAAACGTTTTTTCTCCTTATGCACATGCGCATAATTCGACATTATTATTATATCCCAAACCAAACCGCCCTGTCAAGGAAAAAATTTTTCCACTTTTTTAATGTTAATTTTTATCACTTCTAAAAGGAAACGCCCGCTTGAAATGCGGGCGTTTTGTGATTTTTCATTGATGATTTTGTGAAATCACACAAATTTTGTTGCGTTTTTTCTTTGTCATATGTTATAATGACAAAATTTTAAGGTGCCATATCCCTCGATTCGTGGCAGCAGAAGTACACGATTTGGCGGTTTTTGGAAAGCTCGTAAAGCAGCGTTTTCGCGCGCTTTAAGTGTTCCTCGTCAAGATGCACGAAGGGGTCGTCCATGAGGATAAACGGCGTTTCCGCCTCGTACATATTGTCGATAAGGGCAAGCCGCAAGCACAGGGCGCAAATACTGCGCTCGCCCGCGCTTAAGTGGCGTTCGCTTCTATCTTCCCCACCGCGTTCGAATACGATATGCAAATCGGCGTCCATGCGTACTTTTTCGTCCAATGCCCGTTCCAAAGCCTCGGCATAATAAGTAAACCGCTCTTTGATAGGCGCAATATACCGCGCCTTCAAGTTTCTGTCCGCTTCCTGCAAAACGGCAATGGTATCCGCAAATAAGGCGTGCTTTTCCTTATATCCCTTAAGCTTTTCCTCCGCGCGCTCCAATGCACTTTGATAATCGGGCAATTTTTCTACGTAACGCTCCGTTTCAGCTATCCGTTTGTCGCAATCGGCAACACTTCTTCTAAGCGCGGACAGGCGGACGTGTAGCTCGTCTAAATCCGCTTTTCCATCCTCAGGGCGGCTTGTTAAGCCGTTTTGCGCCTTATACTCGGCAAGCGCTTTGACCAGCGCCTCCCCCTCTTTTCTCGTATCCGCAAGGGCTTTACAGTCAAGCTCTAAACCTCTCAACCCGTCCATGGTAGCCACGTTTTGAGAAAATCCATACTTTTCAAGCAACGCGTTGATTTGCCCTTCGTTATCCTTTTGCTTTTGCCGTAAGCCTTCTCCGCTCTTTAACGCCTCTTGCTTGTCCGCGCGCAAGGTTTTATATTTGTGCGCGTCCGCGCGCAAAGCATTGACCGCTTTTTGCCCCCTTTCCGCATTTTCCTCATATTTTGCAAAAAAGGCGAAAAGACTACCCTGTATCGTCTGTTTGCGCTCCTGCAAGGCGGTTATCTTTGCCCTGCGAGCCTGCTCGGCTTGTAAATACTCGTGATACGTTGTCAAATCTTCTTCTAGACTTGCAAAATCATATAAGGCGCCCGCGTTTGAATAGTACCCGTAAGGAATGGTGCACGAGCGGAGCTTTTCTTCCGCCATTTTTAATTCCGCTTGTAATTTTACAAGCTCCGCATTGATATTCGAGGGGGGCATGGTCGAGTTCACGCCTTTTTTAAGGTTGATAATTCCGCCGACGAGCACCGCCGTGCCGCAAGTAAGCACCCCTGCGCCTACCGCAGGATAGACAAAGAGCAACGCGCCGCCGACAAGCGCCATGACTACGGCAAGAACGATTGCAATCGTCCAAGCAGAAGATTTTTTCAACGCTTGAGGGGCGGATACAAGGTTTGCGGAAAACTCCTTGATTTTCGCATCGGCAGTTTTGTAATCCTCAGCAGCTTGGCGCATTTGCGACAAATCTTGCGCGTTTGGCGTACGCGCTGAAAACTTGCTTTCCAAAAGCTGCTCCTTTTGTGTTTTTACACGATTTTTTAATTCCTCTTCTTCCGCGTCGAGGTTTTCCAAGGTATGTATATCCGCTTGTACGCGGTCTAACGTTTCTTCCGTTGGTACACCCTCGCGAAATTTCTCTTCTAAAGCGGTTAAAACGATTTGCTTTTCTTCCCCAAACGAAAGGGTGTTAAGCGCCCCCGAAAGCGAGCTTTTCGCCTCTACGCATTCGCGCAAAAGCGCGCGCTCTTCCTCGGTAGGAATGCCGTGGGGATATTTGGCGGTAATTTCCTGCCAACGAACGCGTTTTTCGTTCGCCTGACGCTCCATGCGGTCCGCCGTTTCCCAGTGTTGCAAAACGAGATTGCGCTCGTTTGCCGTTTTTTGGATTTTTTCAAGGGTTACGAGGGCTTTTTGCAATCGTTCTCGCTCCAAATATTCCTCTTGCAAGCCCTCACTCATATCGTTCAAGTTGCTAATCTGCGCAGACAAATCTAAAATACGCTGCTTTTGTGCGCTGATCAGGTCGTTGTTTCCGCGGGCGGCTTTAAGTTCTTTTTTAACTTTCTCCAACCCTGCGATTGCAAGTTCAAAGTTCCCATCCTCGCCGGACGAAGCGATATCTCTGTTCAACCGTTCATTTATGCTTTGCGTAGAGGAAATTTCAATCTCATCCGCGGTAATAAACACCGTTTTTTGAAAGGCTTCCTCGTCTAATCCAAAAATTCCCTTGCCAATTTCTTCGCCAAAACCAAAGTACGGTACCCCGTTTTGATAGACCTTGAGTTCATCCCCTTTGCTGCTTTTTTTATCGAAAAAACGCTCGATTTTATATATTTTTCCCTGCATTTCAAAGGTGAGGTTGCCCCCGAACTTCCCTCCGTTAAAAGGATAGAAGTGCTGGCGATCGTCAAATGCCTTTGTTTTTGTCGTATAGGTAGGCAAACCGTAAAACATCGCCTTAATAAAGGATGCTAGCGTGGTTTTGCCGTAGCCGTTTTTCTCACAAAGACTGGTTAACCCGTCCTTAAAATTGCCGTCGGCGCCGTGGATTTTACCGTAATTTTCAATATGATAGGTAAGCAGTTTCATTATTCCACCTCACGCCCCGATAAAGCCTTCAATCCTAAGGCAATCACCTGCCGTTTTTTCTCTTCGTCCCAATCCGCACGCGCCGTTACCGCGCGGACAAACTCCCCACGCAACGAAACGTCCCCCTCGTACGCCGTAAAATCAATTTTTCTATGCGTACCGTCCTTGACGGATACGAAATAGCAATCGTTGGATAAGAGCTTTTCCAAATCGACCGAAAGCGCGTCGTTGTCAAAATCAAGCTCACCGATTAAATGAATACGGTATAAATTTTTGGGATTAAATTTAACCTGCGATTTCACAATTTGATAGGCGGAGTACGCGTTTTGCGCCGCGGAAATATCCACGAACTCCTCGTGAATCGTACGCTCGGCAAAAGGAATAAAACGGCTTTCGACCGTATCGCCAATCTCCAATAAAACAAACCCCTTTTCGCCCGTTTCATCAAAGCCCCTACCCTCTAAACAACCACTGTACGCATACATGCCCCTATCGTCCAGCTTGTTTTGGCTGTACGAATGGATATGCCCAAGCGCCAAATAGTCGATGTGCTTTTCAGCAAATTTCGCGGTGTTAATCTTGTCAGCACCCGAACTTGCGCTCACTTGGCCGTGAAGCATGACGATGTTTTTCCTACGCTCGTCCGCCTTGAAGGTCGCATACATGGAAAGGGCATTTTCCTTTGCAAGCTCTATCCCATGCACCACGGCGTTATCGTATTCATACCCCGTCCACTCGTTTGAGAAGGTTTTGAGATTTTCTATTCCTTCTTCGGTATAGGACTCTTCGCCGTCATGGTTGCCGCGAAGGTAGAGGAAATCCAGTCCGGGATTGCCCTTAACGACGTCGTAGAAAAATTCCTTATCTCGTTTTAAGGGTCTGTCCGAATCGAAGACGTCGCCCGCAAGCAAAATCGCGCGCACCCCCTCTTTTTTGGCATATTCGACAAGACGGTGGAAGGTTTTTCGCACTTCCGCCCGCCTTTCGTCTGCTTTTTCTTTGGTTAACTTGGCTTCCATTTTCGAGCCAAGGTGTATGTCCGCACAATGAATAAGCTTTAACATAATTGCTCCTTGTGTATTATTATAACACGACAATAAAATCATGTCAACCCTTACAAAATAAAAAATAATCTCCTGCCAACCTGACAGGAGAATTATCTTCGTTATTCAGTTTTAAGAATGCATCTTTGCGATTGATCCGTGTCTTTTTGAACTCAATTTCAACGTGCGGTATCTTTTCGCGCTTTTATCTTACGGATCGTATTTACTTGCATTCCTCAATTGCTTGGTTCATTGGAATTTACCTCGCTTTGTTTTCTTTGTTAAAGTACCTATTTGCCGATTGAAATAAAATCATTTCTCCCGTACCCCCTTTAACAAATTGTTTCCTTACGACATCCCGTCGTTAGGTTTTACCTGTACGTTGGAGTATCCTCCTCCGTCTTGGTTTTTGTTGAAGCTACACAAATCATGCCGGTGTACCTCCATCTTTTCGTTCTTGCGGTTTCTCCCGCATCCTTTTTGGCTGCCTCCTTGAATTTCGTCAAATTCTTTCCGCTGCCCAAGTTGGATTTACGTCTTCTCCTGCCTGTGGCTTGTCGAGTGCCTACCGGGAATTCGTCAACTCCCCATTGCCCCGCTCACGGATTGTCCGTAAATCGGTGTAATCGTTTTTAATTAGGCATTTGCCTCATCATGGGAAGGAATCATCGCTTTTCGTACCCTCCTTTCTTTTTTTCTTTGCCGTGTCCCTACGGCGACCTTGAGCTCACCAGCTCCCCCTTATCAGTGCATCGGTTTTTCCCCTTATCATATTGAAAGAAATTAACATTTTTTGTTCGTTTCTTTCTTTTACACCTTTATTATAGCAAATATTTTCCGTTTGTCAAGGGGTTTTTGAAAAAAAATTTGGATTTTTTATAATTTTTTTTTGCAATTAAAAAAGGCTCTACATTATATATAGAACCTTTCTTTTTTCTTCTTATTCGTCTTTTTTTGCAAAGCTGTTCAAAAGCTCTCTATCCTGCAACAGCACGCCGCCGCCTAAAACGGTGGCAAATTGCGGTTCCTCACAAACGTGATAGCGCATGTTCAGTTTTGCCCCGATATACTGCGGCACGTGGGAAATTTTCATAACGCCGCCCGAAAGGTACACGCCGTTTCTATTGACCGCCGCCGCAACCTCCGCAGGCAAATCCCAAAGCACCCCCGTTGCATATTCGATTATCTTATTAATATATACGCGTATACACTCGGTTAAGTCCGCCGCCTGCACCGAAGTAGAAGCGGGTTGGCAGGTGTCCGTGGAGCTACCTTCCGCGACCATCGTGCCAAGCGCGCTTACCGACAGCGAGCCGATTTCGTTTTTAATCTTTTCCGCCGTCAACGCCCCGACAAGCAGAGCATTGTTGGTTGCGATTTTGGAAATGATATTCGCGTCCATATTATTCCCGCCGACGTTAATGGAAATCCCGGAAATAATCCCGTTTGCCGAAATCACCGCGGCGTTGGTTACCCCTCCGCCGATATCGAGGCAAAAGATAGGGTCGGTATCGCTAATCACCGCCCCCGCGCCAAGCGCGGCAAGGTAGGGCTGTTCCACAAAACGCACTTTCCTTAAATCACAGTCCTCTACCAGCTGTTGATACTCCGCAAAGCGTTTACCGGAAAGCCCGCAGGGTACGGATACGAGCACCTGCGCCCGTTTGAGCGCGCTTTTCTTGATTCCTATGCGGGATAAAAAGGCGGTGAGCATCCCCGCCGCAAGCCGCATATCCACGATAACCCCTTCGTAAATGGGATAGACGATTTTGGTAAATTCCGCCGTTTTACCGATGAGGTTTTTTGCTTCCTTGCCGATGGCTTTAATCTCGCCGTCGGCACCCGAAACCGCCACACAGGAAGGCTCGGCAAGGACAACCCCGCTGTTTGTATCCGCGCGGTATATCTTGGTTACAGATGACCCCAAATCAATTGCAAGTTTAATCATTTTTTTCTCCTTCAAAGGATACAGGTATGCGTTGAATATCGTTGATTATCTCTTTACAAGCCTCAATAGGCAAACCGACAACGTTGGAAAAACTGCCCTCTATCCGTTCCACCAAGCCGCCGTCCTGAATCCCGTATGCGCCCGCCTTATCCATAGGCGAACCGCTTGCAATATACGCCGTAATTTGCTCTTTTGACAGGGTATTGAAATGCACGCGCGTACAAATCGCCGCGCAACGCTTTTCGTAACCCCCTTTGGCGGGATAGAGCACGCAAACGCCCGTGTATACCTCGTGCGCTCTACCTGAAAGCAAGGACAGCATGCGCCTTGCGTCCTCTTCGTCTTTGGGCTTACCCAAAACCTCCGCCCCGTACGCCACTACCGTGTCCGCGCCGAGTATCGCTTTGCCCTTGGCACAAGGCAGTAAGGCAACCTCTTCCGCTTTTTGCGCGGCAAGCGCCGTTACAAGCTGTGCGGGCGTATAAGAAATCGCAGGGTCGAGAATCTCCTCCCCCTTGGCGGGGATAATCTCAAAGTCGTTGACAAGCTCCGCAAACAGTTCCTTGCGCCGCGGAGAAGCGCTTGCTAAAATCCATTTCATATCTATGTATTAAAAGCCGTCCGTTTGGACGGCTCTTAGCCAAACAAGACCGAATGACTTCGGTCTTGATCGACTAATTTTACAAAATTTCCAAATTCTTTTTGAATGCTTTCTTAAACTCAAAGCTTGCTTTTTCCGCGTCGGCAATCTCCAGCGTGGCGTCGCCGGAAAGAATGGTTTTCATGATAACCGAATCCCCCAAAACGTCGCAGTTTAAGCCGGTTACAACCCCCGAATGAGACCTATCCAAGCTCTCCGCGATGCGAAGCAGCACGCCAAGCTTTTTCACTGCGTCCAAGTCCTCCTCGCCGACGATTCCCTTGTACTTTTGCCAATCCACCGCAGGCACGTCCTCGTGATTATGGCAACCTGCCACAAATGCCGCCAAGACGATTTCTCTATGCGTTGCGCCATAAATCGTGGAATTCAAAATGGTATAACAGCTATGCCTTGCGTGGCCGTAATATTGCGTGTTCATGCCGCAATCGTGCAAGCTAGCCGCAATTTTAAGTACCTTTAAGTAAGGGCGGGGGAATTTATGCAGCACGCGGAGCTGCTTAAACAGCTGTACCGAAAGAAGCAGTACGTTTTCCACGTGCTTAGGGTCGCACCCGTAATATTTCACCAAGCGGTCAAGCGAATAGTTGAGCACGTCGGAAATGGGCTTTTCCAACGTAACGGGCAGGGCAGTGTTGACCATAAGCCCTTCTCTAAGACCCGAGCTGCTAATGGTAAAGTGCTCGACGTTCATATAATTGACAAAGGATTTTACAATCGCCATCGCCGCGGGCATGATATCCGCGCGGGCGGGAGAAAGGCCTTTTATCTTTTTGCGTTTGTCTACGTCGAGCATTTTAAGCATATCGTAAATGCCCATGAAATCCTCGGTCGCCACTTTGTAGTTGTGTATCGTATCCATGGGATACTTTTTCACAAGCTTGCTGATTTTGAATAAATTCCTAAACGAACCGCCTACCCCTATCATTTGCGTTTCAGGATCTACCTCGGCAAGCCAAGGCAGCTTTTTCAGCTGTTCGGTGAAAAATTCTTCAATATGGAGCGCCGATTGCTCCGGCGAGGAATCGTTGGCAAACAAATCGGTCAAGGTAACCGCGCCAAAAGGCAGGGTTGCATACCCTAACACGTTTCTTCTATTATAATAAATGATTTTCGTACTGCCGCCGCCGATTTCCAAAATCAAGCCCTTGGGAATATCCATGGAATTGATGACTCCGCGGTAAACAAGGAAGGCTTCCTCCTCCTCCGAAAGCACCCTAATGGTGATGTTACAGCTAACCTGTACCTCGTCCAGGGA
>JAZUQM010000041.1:0-2288 GCA_045605705.1 Candidatus Scatosoma sp. | reverse complement strand
CATGGCTACGATCCGACTTTATTCGAGGTGTCTACAACTACAGCGTCTTCCGCACAAACAAGCGGGGAAAATTCCCTTTCGCTGTCTTGCTTATCGCGAAGAAGGATCTCTTGATGTAAAGCCTCAAAATCAACCGCTTCCCCGCGTTCGGTAAGCTCCTTAAAACGCCTTTCCGCACGCACTTTACTGTCTGCTGTAATAAAAAACTTGAATTTCGCGTCGGGTAATACTTTAGACCCAATATCTCTGCCGTCGAGCACGCAAGACATTCCGCGGGCAATTTCCCTTTGCATTTCTACCATTTTTACGCGAACGCAAGGATGCGCGGAAATATTCGACGCCGCCATGGAAACGGCGTTTTCGCGAATTGCCAAAGATACGTCCTCTCCATCAAGCAAGGTATGTTGTTTTCCGTCTCTATATTCCACCTTCACGTTAAGCATTGGCAAAATTTTTTCCACTCCAGCCCCGTCTTTGGGGTCAACGCCAAGGCGCAGGGCTTTTAGGCCGCAAGCACGGTACATAGCCCCTGTATCTAAATATAAAATATTATAATCTTTCGCCAAAATCTTTGCGATAGTGCTTTTGCCGCTCCCAGCAGGTCCGTCAAGCGCAATATTCATGATTTCAGTAATATCCTTTCTCAAGGCCTTTGCCCTCCTTTGATAAACGTGTTTCACCCTTCTTTCGCCTGCAAGTTCCGTAAAAAGCATTAAACGAATGCAAAGCGGCAAGCTACCTTCAATCTCTGGCTCAACCGCAGCGAATAGCGGCGCAAAATCATAGCCGGCTTCTCGCGCAGCCTTTGCCGGATGATAGGAATGAATATCCGCAGTCAAAGAAAATAAAAATCCCTTAATCTCTTCTTTTTTTAAGTCGTTATGTGAGAATATCACGTCCAACAGTTCTTTTACCGCCAAGGAAATTTCTTCTTTACAATCTTTTTCTATGGTTGTTGCGCCACGAATAATCGTCATACGTTTACTCCTATCGATTGAATGCTTTTATTATATAATAAAAAGTTCTATCCGTCAAGCTTTTGAGCCCGTCTAAATACTTTTTCCAGCCGCATACCCCGTCGCAAAGGCAATTTGTAGATTAAAACCGCCCGTAAACGCGTCTACGTCTAACACTTCTCCGCAAAAACGTAAGCCCCTTACCTTTTTGCTTTCCATCGTTTTAGGATTAATCTGCGAGAGGTCTACCCCGCCCGACGTGATAATCGCTTCTTCAAAACCGCGTAAAGAACGAATTTTTACAGGAAAAGCCTTCAAAATCTTAACGAGCCGCCCCCTTTCCTCTTTTGTGAGAACATTGACGGGCTTTGACGGAGCAATATTTGCCATTTTTAATACAATAGGGATAAGTTTTTGCGGTAAAAGCTCACAAATCGCATTGGATATCTGTTTATTCTTATACTTTTCAAAATCACGCAACAAACGCTTATCCAAGGTTTGCGCATCAAGCGCAGGCTTCAAATCAATACTTGCCGTAAGAGATAAAAGCGGCAAACGGTTAATGAGCGACGACGCAGACAAAACAAGCGGACCAGAAATCCCAAAATGCGTAAATAACATCTCGCCAAACTCTTCGAAAATGATTTTTTCACCATTTTTTATAGAAAACGTTATGTTTTTAAGCGCAAGCCCTTGTAATTCCTTAAAGAATGCTCCCTCTAAATTAAGCCCGCAAAGCCCACTTTTTAATTCGGTAACGGTATGCTCAAATTCCTGGGCAAATATATAGCCGTCCCCTGTGGAACCCGTGGTTGGATAGCTTAACCCACCTGTGGCAACGATAACTTCATCGCAAGTATACTCATCTTTTCCTGTTAAAATTTTTGCTATGCGTGGCATAGGTATTACATCTGGCGTAGTACCGCCTGCTATGCGTGGCATAGGTATTATGTCAGGCATAGTTGCGTAGATTTTTTCAACTTTTTCATTTAAGTGCACCTCAACCCCTTCGCTTTTACAAGCTTTTTCCAGGGTTTTCGTAATATCGCTTGCATGGTCAGAGGCAGGAAACGCACGATTCCCCCTCTCAATTTTAATTGATAGTCCATAATTTTCAAAGAATTCTATCGTTTTTTGCGAAGGAAAGGAATAAATTGCTCCCGTTAAAAACTTTGCACCGCGTACAACGTTTGGTAAAAACTCCCCACGGCAACCCCCCTTCGTAAAATTGCATCGCCCCTTTCCCGTGATGTATATTTTCTTTCCCAATTTTTCATTTTTTTCAAACAGGCTAACTGGATGCCCGTTTTTTGCCGCCGCGTATGCCGCCAT
>JAZUQM010000040.1:0-19323 GCA_045605705.1 Candidatus Scatosoma sp. | reverse complement strand
CCAATATTTATTCCCTTCCCATTGGTAATCAGCTATAGTTGATACTCTTCTTTTTTCGTTTCAAATTTTGCATTTAACCATTTTAGCCTAAAAGAAACCAAAGACGCGTGTATACCGTCCGCCGGTTCGGTAGAGAGGCGGAAGTATTTTGGCTGGGGTGGCTGGATTTGAACCAACGCATGTCAGAGTCAAAGTCCCGTGCCTTACCGCTTGGCTACACCCCATCGTGAACCCGCCGCCGGTTAGGACTATGGACAAAATAAAAATGGGGTGAATAGTGGGATTCGAACCCACGACCTCCAGGGCCACAACCTGGCGCTCTAACCAACTGAGCTATACCCACCATATTGCCCTGCACCCTGATGGAGTTTGGTGTGCCTTGAGAGATTCGAACTCCCGACCCTCGCCTTAGAAGGGCGATGCTCTATCCAGCTGAGCTACAGGTACATATTCCCATTATAACAACTTTAAGATATAAATTAAAGTGTTATTGGAGCGGGTGATGGGAATCGGACCCACGCGGCCAGCTTGGAAGGCTGGAATTCTACCATTGAACTACACCCGCATATCGCACACTTCACCGTCGTAAGTCGGAGGCCAAGCGGTCTTAGGAAGACAATCTCACCAGTCAACTCCTTGGCTCACAGAACGACATGGCTACGATCCGACTTAGCGGGTGATGGGAATCGGACCCACGCGGCCAGCTTGGAAGGCTGGAATTCTACCATTGAACTACACCCGCATATCGCACACTTCACCGTCGTATCAACAACGCTTGTATATAATAGCATTATTTAGTTAAATTGTCAAATCTTTTTTGTGCTTTTTCCAAAAAAAATCAAAAATTTTTTTTAGGCTGTTTATTTTCAAAAATCGCAGGGAAATTTCTTTTAGAAAACTCTAAAAAGAGCACCCTCGTTTTGTTGCGTGCGTGCGCATAAATATGTTATAATACGTTTAGCGAATTAATAAAAAGCCAAACCCCGAACGGAAGAGGAGTACGAATACGTACACGTTAAGCACTCCGAGCAGTGGCATGACGACCATGAGGAGTAAATCCGCGCGCTTGTATTTTAACAAAAACATGCTTACGTAAATGGTGATGGCTCCGCCAAGTGCTCCCGTGATGAGCAACTTCCCAAGATAGCGTTCATTTTTTGGCGCGATGGGCTCTTGCGCGGCGCTAGATAACGGTTGGGCTTGTTTTTCAAGTTCGGTAAGGCGTTCTTTGTCGCGAAAGCCTTTCACGAGTAGGAATGCATAGAAGTTAACCGCTAAAATATAGGCGGTTAAAAGGATATACAAAAGAATCATACAAGCAGTATGAGATAAATGGATAAAAAATAACATAGGAGTTTTTACATAATGAAAAAAAGAGCATTAGTCAGCGTTTCCGATAAAGCGGGTATTGTGGAGTTTTGCAAACGGCTTGCCGCTTGCGGGTATGAGATTATCTCTACGGGCGGTACGGCAAAAGCGCTTAAGGAGGCGGGCTTGCCCGTAATCGGGATTAGTGAGTTAACGGGTTTTCCCGAATGTTTGGACGGCAGAGTAAAGACCTTGCATCCTATCGTGCACGCGGGCTTGCTGGCGATGCGTTCCAACCCCGAGCATATGCAGCAGCTTGAACGCCTTAATATCAACACCATTGATATCGTAGCCGTTAACCTGTATCCGTTCAAGGCGACCATTTCCAAACCCGACGTAACCTTTGCAGACGCGGTGGAGAATATTGATATCGGTGGACCTACCATGCTTCGTGCGGCGGCGAAAAACTACCAAGACGTAGCCGTAGTTGTTGATCCCAAGGACTATGAAAGGGTGCTTAGTGAGTTAGAGGCAGGGGAGATTACCCTCGACACGAAAAAATATTTACAGTACAAAGTGTTCGCACACACGGCTGTGTACGATAGCATGATTTCCAACTATTTAGCGCAGCAGTTGGATATTCGTTTCCCCGACAGCATCACCTTTGCGTACGAGAAAACGCAAGATATGCGCTACGGCGAAAATCCTCACCAAGGCGCGTCCTATTACAGCGAGGAATTTATCCGCGCAGGCTCTCTTTCCAAGGCGAAACAGCTTTGGGGAAAGGAGCTTTCCTACAACAATATCAACGATGCAAACGGCGCGTTGGAGCTTGTCAAAGAGTTCGGCGACGAGCCTTGCGTAGTTGCTTGCAAGCACGCAAATCCCTGCGGCGTGGGTACGGGTAAAACCATTCACGAGGCGTATATCAAGGCGTACGAATCCGACCCTGTATCCGTGTTTGGCGGTATCTTGGCAATCAACGGTCAAGTGGACGAGGCAACGGCAACGGAAATCAATAAAATCTTTATTGAAATTGTTATCGCGGAATCCTACACCGAAGGTGCCTTGGAGATTTTGAAAGGTAAAAAGAATATCCGTCTTTTGGAATTGCCCGACATCAAAGCAAAGCGCGAAGCAAGCGCATATGATATGAAGAAGGTATACGGCGGGTTGCTCGTGCAGGATTACGACAATACCCTGTTTGCTCCTGAAAATTTGAAGGTGGTAACTGACCGTGCGCCTACCGAAGCGGAAATGCAAGCACTCCTTTTCAACTGGAAAGTAGTAAAGCACACCAAATCCAACGCGATCGTGGTTGGTAAAGCGGATAGAACGACGGGTATCGGCATGGGGCAAACCAACCGTATCTGGGCGGCACAGCAGGCGATTCAGCACGCAGGTGAAGAGGTAAAGGGCTCGGTTATGGCAAGCGACGCTTTCTTCCCTTTCCCCGACTGCGTAGAGGAATGCGTAAAGGCAGGCATTACGGCGATTATTCAACCGGGCGGAAGTATCAAGGACCAGCTTTCCATCGATGCTTGTAACGCGGCGGGAATCGCGATGATTTTTGTCGGCGATAGACACTTCAAACATTAAATAAAAATCCCGCGGGGCGAAATGCTCCGCGGGATAATTTTCCCTCGTTGGTGTGGGGCAGGTATGCGTTTAAGCCCTGCTTGCCTTGTATTCTGTGATGGCTTGGGAAAGCTGGTCGGGGCAAGAGGTATTGGCTCTGCAAAGGATGCCTTTGAGCAAAGTTTCTACTTCGTCCATGTGTTTGCCTTCAACAAGGCGGGCAATGCCTTGCAGGTTGCCGCCGCAGCCGCCGATAAAGCGAACGTTATGCAAACAGCCGTTGTCGTCCACCTCAAATAAAATTTGTCTGGAACAAGTTCCTTTGGTCGAATAAGTAAACATGGTTATATACCTTCCTTTTTAAGTATTTTTCGCCGCCGTAAAAGGGGCGTATGATAAGCGGATTAATCCACTAACGTTTCGTAGATAGCCGAATATAAATCGGAGGCTTTGCTTTCCCAACTTTTGTAAATATTTTGCGCCGTCTTTTTATCGGGAATAACAAACTTAAGCTCTAGCATGGGTTGCACGGGCGCGATAATCTTCAAAAACACAGTGTAGGTTCCGTCCACGTTTTGATAGTAATCGGCTTTGCATTCCTGACGATTACGCAAGGTTCCGCTGTTCTTTTTGACAAAAGAGGCGATATCCTCGCGGACGCTTTTAGGGATATTGATGTAAAAGCTGTTCAAGCTTTCTCGCCCGTCGCCCGTAATGGCGTAGAGAGGTTCTTCTTCGGGGGAAGAAATACGGCAAATAAACCCGTCGTCCAAAAGACGGGGGATAAGCTCCTTACAGTCCATATAATTGAGCCATTCGTTTTCTGCGGTGCATACTTCCAAAATGGTACGCTCGGAAAGAGCCGTTTCCATTTTATCGAACACGAAGAGCACGATTAACTTATTGACGGAAGTTTCGCCTTGAATTTGCATTTGTATAACTCCTCAAACCTTTGCTATATTATACATAAAATAGCGGCTAAAATCAAGGTGTTTTGCCTAAAAATATTGATTATTTTTATTTTTTGTGTTATAATGGCAGAAAAGGCGGGTTATTTTTATGGAATATATAGAAAAAACAGTCAAGAAAAATTATGTTTATCAAGGAAAAATTCTAAGTTTGCGCCGTGATGACGCCTTACTCCCGGACGGGACTCCCTGTGTGCGTGAAATTATCGAGCATAGCGGCGGGGCTTGCGTTTTGTATGTCGAGGAAGATAAGGTATTGCTTGTCCGTCAGTATCGCTATGCTTACGGGGAGAGCATTTACGAGCTTCCTGCAGGCAAGCTAGAAAAGGGGGAAGACCCCATGCTTGCAGCCAAGCGGGAGCTAGAAGAAGAGGCAGGGGTGCGCGCAAAGCGTTTGGAACTGTTGTTTATCAATTATCCTACGCCCGGATACACGGACGAAAAAATCTACATCTACCGCGCCTACGAGGGGGAAAGGGTTGCTTCGCACTTGGACGAGGGGGAATTTTTGGATGCGGAGTATATCCCGTTGGAGCAAGTGCGGAAGATGCTTAAAAACGGAGAAATTCGGGACGGGAAAACAATCATTGCGTTGCAGGCGTATTTTCTTAATCAATAAAAAAAACCGAGGTCGGACTAGCCGACCTCGGTTTTTTAGAGCATACAAGGAGAAATGGAGAAAGTATCAATGGCAGCCGCAACCGCAGTTGCAAGGCGGGGTGAGAATGGAAGCTAACGTACCGTTTTTGTAAAGGCAGAAGAGGAGGGCAGCCACGATGGGCAAACCGCAACCGCTAAATACGTTCGAGCAAAAGATGCCGTCTTTCGAGCCGAGGACAAGCAAAGCGATAAGAATCCAAAGGGTAATATTACCTTGGGAACAACAATTCATAAAAAAACCTCCTGTGTCTTGCCGCAGGGGTATGTAATCGACTTTTCGTTGGAAATACCTGCGGTTTTGTCTTTCTAATACATAGTATTCTAAAATTCTTGCTTTTGTGCTTAAAAATATCCCGTTTTTTCCCTTTCATTTTGTTGCGTTAATTAAAAAAAAGCGTTATAATAATGGTATATCCTATGGCAAGTACGCTGGTCGGCTTGACCTATCAAGGGATAAATTTCAATTTTTTCTACGGGTATCTTATTGGAACTCGATGGAGGCATTATGATGAAACGGAAAGAATTCTTTTCGGCGAAACGGGTTACGGGAATGGCGGTATTGCTTGCCCTCGTAATCGTTTTGCAGCTTTTGGGCGGGTATTTGAAAATCGGCGCTACGTCGCTGAGTTTTGTTCTTGTTCCCATTGTGCTCGGGGGGATACTGTTCGGCCCGCTTGCGGGCGCATTTCTCGGCTTTGCGTTTGGGTTTATAACGCTTATGTTCGGGGTTACGGGCACGGATTATTTTACGATGGTGCTTTTTGAAAGTCAGCCGTTTGCGACCGCGCTTCTTTGCCTTGTCAAGGGTACGGCTGCGGGGCTTGTTGCCGGTGCATTGTATAAGGAAGTATCGAAAAAGAATAAATATGTCGGCGTGTTTGTCGCCGCGGCGGCTGCTCCCATTGTCAACACGGGCTTGTTCATTGCAGGTGCGTTCGCTTTGTTAGGTGATACACTGATAGCCAACTTTGTTGGGGCAGGAAGTACGCTTGTATATTTCTTGTTCATCGGTTGCGCAGGGATTAATTTTTTAGTGGAACTTGCGATAAACTTGATTGCCGCGCCCATGGTGTACCGTGTAATCGGTATTATCAATAAACAATATTCAAGGAAATGAGAAATGATTATCTGTATCGATATAGGCAATACGAATATTAAGTACGCGATTTTTGATAAAGACGATTTGAAATTTTCTTTCCGCGTAGCCACCGACCTTAAAAAAACCTCGGACGAATACGGCGCGCAATTAACCAGCATGCTTTCCACCAACGGCGTGGGTGCGGGTGAAATCAAGGGAGGGATTATTTCTTCCGTTGTGCCGTCCTTAGATTATACCATTGATAAGATGTGCGATTTATATTTGCACATCAAACCGCTCCATATTGCCCCTGGGCTTAAATCGGGGTTAAATATCCGTTGCGATGACGCAAGGGAAGTGGGCGCGGACAGAATCGTTAACTGCGTTTCGGCAATCGTCGGCTACGGCGAGGGCATACCCATGATCGTCGTGGATTTCGGTACGGCAACCACCTTTAATATCATAAGCGCGAATAACGAGTTTATCGGCGGTGTCATCGCCCCGGGAATCAAGGGCTCGCTTGATTCTCTTGTAAACGGTACGGCAAAGCTTCCCCGTGTGGAAATAGAGGCGCCTAAAAGCGTTATTGCAAAAAATACCGTAACCAACATGCAAGCGGGCATCGTTTTCGGTTTTGCGGGATTAGTGGAGTATATCGTTAAAAAGATTAAAAGGGAGCTTAAAGCTCCGTTTGTTAAGACGATTGCGACCGGAGGTTTTAGCAATATCATCTCCAAGGAGATTGAGGGAATCGACGTCGTAGATAAGCTATTGACGTTGAAGGGCTTGAAGTATTTATACGATTTGAATTGTTGATGGGCATGTACGCGTTGAATTGCGTTTTTTCCCAACCAAATACCAAAGTTAATATAAGGAGTAGAATATGAAAAAGAGAGTAGGCGTTGCAATTTTGGGGTTAGGCGTCGTAGGCGGCGGTACGTATAAAACCCTTGTTGACCATAGAGAGTTTTACTTAAAAACCCAAAACGTGGACATCGTAGTGGAAAGCGTTTTAGATAAAAATAAAGAGCGCCTGAAGGAGCTTGGCGTTCCCGAAGAATGCATCGCGGGCAGTATTGCCGAGGTCGTTGCAAACCCTGCAATTGATATCGTTATCGAAACCATCGGCGGGGTAGGGATTGCAAAAGAATTTGTTATGATGGCGCTTAAAGAGGGCAAAACCGTCGTTACCGCGAATAAGGAAATGATTAGTAAGTGCTCCCACGAATTAGAGCGTATTGCAAGACGCAACTCCTGTGGTTTGTATTACGAAGCAAGCTGCGTGGGCGGCGTCCCCATCATTCGTACTCTTTTAGACGGTGTGCAAGCAAATCACGTTACCGAAATGATGGGTATTGTCAACGGTACTACTAACTATATCTTGACGAAAATGGCGCTTGACGGGGCGGATTATCAAACGGCGCTTAAAGAAGCGCAAGCGCTCGGTTATGCGGAGTTCGACCCCACCAACGACGTGGAAGGGTTCGATTCCACCTATAAGCTGTCCATTCTCTCTTCTATGGCATTCCACACCAAAGTGCCCTATACAAAGGTATATCGCGAGGGGATTACTGCGGTTAGCGCAAAGGATATCGCAATCGGCAAGGAATTTGGTTATGCATTAAAGCTGCTTGCCATCGGTAAAAATTCTGAAAAGGGAGTGGAAGTACGCGTTCATCCTACCTTTATCCCCGCAAGCCATCCTTTGGCGAGTGTAAACGACGCATATAACGCAGTATACCTGCGCGGGGACGCGTTAGACGATATCATGCTGTACGGTAAGGGCGCGGGGGCATTCCCTACGGCAAGCGCGGTTGTCAGCGACGTTATCTATGCGGCAACGCACACCGAAATTAAGTATTCCACCTTCAAGAATACCGCAACGGCGGACCCTGCGACGAAATTCGTTTCCGACTTCTCTAGTGCGTACTATCTCCGCCTTTCCGTCGAAGATAAAGCAGGTACGCTTGCGAAGATTAGCGGCATGTTTGCAAAATACGGCATTTCCATTGTGGAAATTACGCAAAAAGCAAAAGAAGAGGGTGCGGAAAACAACCGCGTACCCCTCGTTATCATTACGCATAAAACGAGAGAAAACAGCGTGAAAAACGTCGTTGCGAAAATCAACGCATCCGAGCTTGGTAAAGTGGAATCGGTGATTCGCGTAGAAGCGTAACAAAAAAACTTTTTAGGGGCGGATTCGCCCCTTTTTTTGTATAGCAAGGGGGCAGGTATGACTCGAGCACTCATTATTATCAATGGTTATCCCGCGGGAGAGAAGTTTTTCCGTCAAGCTGAAAGCATCAAATCTGCGCTAGAAGAGCGCGGAATTGAGGCAGATATTCTAAAAAACGGCGAGGTGTACGCGCTTATCCAAAAAAGCGGAGATATAAAGCTTTCATTGAAAGAAAAATATGCGTTTGCCGTATATTTAGACAAGGATAAATATCTTGGCTATTTATTAGAGAGCGCGGGCTTGCGCCTTTTTAACAGCGCGCGCGCTATCGAGCTTTGCGACGATAAAATGACCACCTATATCGCCTTGAGGAATTGTGGGCTTTCTCTTGCGGAAAGTATTCCCGCGCCCCTTTGTTATACGCAGGGCGCAAAGATTAACGGGGAATTTTTGCAAGGAGTGGTAAAAGAATTGGGCTTTCCGCTTGTGGCAAAAAAAAGCTACGGCTCCTTTGGCGCGGGCGTTCAACTCGTACACGGTATAGAGGAACTTGAAAAAATTGAGGCGGAGTGGTTATATATTCCCCATTTTTACCAACGGTATATTCAAGCCTCTAGGGGTAAGGATATCCGCGTTATCGTTATTGGCGGAAAGGCGCTTGGCGGTATGGAACGGGTGGCTGAGGGGGCGGAATTCCGCTCTAATATCGAGCTAGGCGGAGAAGGGAGAGTCGTCAAGCTAACACCTGAATTTGCAACCGCCGCGGAAAGAGCGGCAAAAGCGTTAGGGCTGGATTATTGCGGTGTAGACTTGCTTGAAACGGAGGACGGCCCTGTGCTTTGCGAGGTCAATTCTAACGCCTTTTTCGAGGGGTTCCAGCGGGTAACGGGCTTACAAGTTGCCAAAGCTTACGCGGAATATCTTGACAAATGCGCAGGTATGTGATATAATCACATAAGAGTGATTTTTACGGAGTGGTATCATGACGGAAACAGAGCAAAAGATGAAACACCAATCCAAATTTTGGCTTGTTGCGGCACTTGACGGGCTTATCGTTCTTATCGCGGCGTTTATCGGCTATTGGATAACAGGCTTAGGGGATAATATTGCCTTTTATATCGGTGGCGAGGTTGTGTCATGGGCGCTGTGCAACGTGCTTTTGACGGTAGGCTTGCTCGCCGCGTTGGGTTTATATAAAATGAGTTTTTCTTCCGTTGGTATGCCCGAGGTGTTGCGTGTTTGTACTTGCGGATTCCTCGTAGGGGTGATCAATTTTCTGTTTGCGTTCGTGGCGAAACTCGTTAATGAAACCTTATTTTTTGATATACGCCTGAATTACAGTGTGATGGCAGTTTACGCGCTTTTGTTAACGTGCGGTATCGGTGCCTTCCGTTTCTCAAAACGTGCTTATGGTGCGCTGAGAAGACACCTGCTTTTGCAGTTTTCAAATAAAAAGCGGGTTATGATTGTCGGTTTTAACAACGACGCCTTTGCTTTGATTAGAAATATGACGGACGACGCCGAAAAGGGGAAAACGGTACAATACAAGCCCATTTGTGTGTTGGATACGGACGAGCAGTACGTTGACAAGCGCATTGGCGACATGCGCGTTGTCGGTACGGTTGAGGATGCAAAGCTGTTTGTTAAACGTTATAATATTGAAGAAATTTTTATTACAATCCCGTCTAGCGAGCGTGTCGCGCAAAGAAAAGCAATCGAATATTGCAAAGATTGCGGTTGTAAAATCAAGCTTTTACCCGAACTCAATGAGTTGGCGCACGGGGAGCTTTCCGTTTCCCATCTTCGTCCCGTGGACGTAGCCGACCTGTTGGGCAGAGAACAAAAACAGGTCAATATAGAAGAAATTATCGGTTACATAGAAAACAAAAGGGTGCTTGTTACGGGCGGGGGCGGCTCTATCGGCAGTGAGCTTTGCCGTCAAATCGCCTCGCATAATCCAAAGCAGCTAATTATTTTGGATATCTATGAAAATACCGCCTATGATATCGAGCAGGAGCTGAAAACCAAGTACCCGAACTTAAACCTTCTTACATTGATTGCAAGCATCCGCGACAGCGGAAAGATGCGGGACGTTTTCAAAACCTACGCCCCTCAAATCGTATTCAACGCCGCCGCGCATAAGCACGTTCCGCTTATGGAAACCAGCCCCAACGAAGCGGTCAAAAACAACGTATTCGGTACGCTTAAGGTTGCCAAAGCGGCGGACGAATTCGGCGCGGAAACCTTTGTGCAAATCTCCACGGATAAGGCGGTCAATCCCACGAATATTATGGGCGCAACCAAGCGTATTTGCGAAATGATTATTCAAACCTTGGGCAGACACAGTAAAACCAAGTTCGTGGCGGTGCGTTTTGGTAACGTGCTTGGTTCTAACGGCTCGGTGATTCCCTTATTCAAAAAGCAAATCGAACGCGGGGGGCCCGTTACCGTTACGCATAAGGATATCATTCGTTATTTCATGACCATCCCAGAGGCGGTATCCCTTGTATTACAGGCAGGCGCGTACGCAAAGAACGGTCAAATTTTCGTGCTGGATATGGGCGAGCCTGTCCGTATCTACGATTTGGCGTATAACCTTATTAAGTTGTCGGGGCTTGAACCCGACGTCGATATCAAAATCGAATGCACGGGCTTGCGCCCAGGTGAAAAGCTGTTTGAAGAACGGCTCATGGCGGAGGAGGGCTTGCAAAAGACGGCAAACGGCTTGATTAGCATCGCGAAACCTCTTGATATCGACGAGGAAAACCTTTTCAAAACTCTCGATCAGCTGTATAAAGCAGCGTACGAGGAAACGGATAAGATGAAGGAGTGGGTCAAGCTCCTTGTGCCTACCTATACTATTGATAAACGCGCGGAAAAAGTGGAAAATTCTCTTGCAACCGAGGCGGCAACGGCGGTCGTTTGATATGCTCACGAAAGAAGAAAAAAACTTATTTGTACGGATATTGAAAGAAGAGCTCGTCCCCGCCATGGGTTGTACCGAGCCGATTTCTCTTGCCTATGCAGCGGCAAAGGCAAAGGAACTTTTGGGTGATATTCCCGTTTCCGCAAAGGTGGAGGTCAGCGGCAATATCGTCAAGAATGCAAAGAGCGTTACCGTGCCGCACACGGGTGGTATGCGCGGCATAAAATCTGCGTTCATCGCGGGACTGGTGGCGGGCGATGCAAAGGCGGGCTTGGAAGTTCTGGCGAAAGTTACCCCTGCTCAAATTGAGGAGATGAAAGGTGCGCTTGGTAGCTTTGACGTGGAAATATGCACACCCGAACACGCAAGAGTATTCGATATCGGCGTAACCTTGCGTTCCAAGGGACACGAGGCGTATATCCGTATCGCCGACGCGCATACGAATATCGTATGTATTAAAAAGGACGGACAAACCCTGTTTGAGGATTTGCCCAAGGATATTGAGCGCGCGGATAAGAGCACGCTCACAATGGAAAGAATTATCGAGTTTGCAAACCAAGTCGACGTAGAGGACGTAAAAGAAACCCTCGATAGGCAAATTGACTATAACATGGCGATTGCCGAGGAGGGCTTAAAAAACGAGTACGGGGCAAATATCGGTAAGGTATTGCTGCGTTCCTATCAGCCCGATATTAAAATTACGGCAAAAGCGTATGCGGCGGCGGCAAGCGATGCCCGTATGAACGGGTGTGAATTGCCTGTCGTTATCAATTCAGGCAGCGGCAATCAGGGGATCACCGCGTCCGTGCCCGTTATCGTGTACGCAAGGGGCATGCATGCGTCTAAGGAGAAATTGTACCGCGCTTTGTGCGTTTCTAACCTCGTTACCGTGCACTTAAAAGCGGGTATCGGCGCGCTGTCCGCTTATTGCGGCGTCGTGTCTGCAGGCGCAGGCGCAGCCTGCGGGGTGGCATACCTGCTCGGCGGCGGAAGCGAGGAGATTTCCCATACCCTCGTCAACGCGCTTGCAATTGACTCGGGCATCATTTGCGACGGGGCGAAAGCCAGCTGCGCTGCAAAAATCGCCACGGCGGTGGAAAGCGGCTTGCTTGGATTGAATATGTACTATAACGGCAACGAGTTTTTCGCAGGGGACGGCATTGTTAAGGACGGTGTGGAAAACACGATAAAGAGCGTTTCTAGGCTTGCCCATTACGGCATGCGGGAAACGGATAAAGAGATTATTCGTATCATGTTAGATAACAACTAAACGAAAACCGCTCGCGCTCAACGCGAGCGGTTAATTTTTTATAAAAAGATAGAAAAAATTATTGTTTTTCCCGTTCAAATCCTTGCCTTTTTCCTTATATATATGATAAAATAATGATTAATCAATTTTTTTAATAAAAGATACGGATTTATTCGATTTTTTCGTTTTAATCCGCGAGGAGAGTTTTATGGAAAGAGTATATAATTTTTCGGCAGGACCTTCGATTTTACCCGAGGCAGTTCTTAAAAAAGCAGCGGAAGAAATGTTGAACTATCAAGGTAGCGGTATGTCCGTTATGGAGATGAGCCACCGTTCTCCCGTATATGAAAAAATTATAGCGGACGCGGAGGCTTTGCTTCGCGAGGTTATGGAAATCCCTGCAAACTATAAAGTGCTGTTTTTGCAAGGGGGTGCGTCCACGCAGTTTGCGGCGGTTCCGCTCAATCTCATGAACGGCAGCAATAAAGCCGATTATATCCTTTCTGGTCAGTTCTCTACAAAAGCCTATCAAGAGGCGCAAAAGTATGGCGATGCGTTTGCGGTAGCAAGCAGCAAGGCGGACAATTTTGCGGTTGTACCCAAGGTGGCAAAAGAGGAGTTTAGAGCGGACGCGGACTACGTACATATTTGCTTTAACAACACCATTTACGGCACGAAGTTTCCCTATATCCCCGACACGGGGGATATACCTCTTGTAGCGGATATGTCCTCTTGTATTTTGAGTGAGCCCGTCGACGTTTCCAAGTTCGGCGTTATCTACGCAGGCGCGCAAAAGAACATGGCGCCTGCAGGCTTGACGGTGGTGATTATCCGCGAGGATTTGCTCGGTAAAGCAAGGGCGCAAACGCCGACCATGCTCGATTACAAGGTTATGGCGGATAACTCGTCTATGTACAACACTCCGCCCTGCTATTGTATTTACATGGCAAAGCTCGTTTACGAATGGATTTTAAGTCTTGGCGGGCTGAAAGCCATGCAAGAGAGAAACGAGAAAAAAGCCGCGCTCTTGTACGGATATTTAGACGGTCAGGATTATTACCTTGCGCCCGTGCAAAAGGATTGCCGTTCCATGATGAACGTAACCTTTGTAACGGGGGATGCGGAGCTGGATAAAAAATTCTGCGCCGAGGCGGCGAAAGCGGGGCTTGTAAACCTCAAAGGACACCGTTCGGTTGGCGGTATGCGCGCCTCTATTTACAACGCTATGCCCTATGAGGGCGTAGAAAAGCTTGTTGCGTTCATGAAAGCGTTTGCCACGGCAAACCCCAAGAAATAAAAAGGTGAGAAGTATGTTAAAAGTAAAGTTAATGAATAAAATTGCAAAAGTAGGCACGGACGTTCTTTCCAAAGCCCGCTATGAAATAGGCACGGAACTAGAAAACGAGGACGCAGTCATGGTGCGTTCGGCGGCGTTACACGAGTATCCGCTTACCCCTAATCTTCGCGCAATTGCCCGTTGCGGGGCAGGGGTGAACAATATCCCCGTGGAAAAGTGCACGCAAAACGGCGTGGTGGTATTCAATACTCCCGGTGCGAACGCCAACGCGGTAAAGGAGCTTGCGATTGCGGCGCTCGTGCTTGCATCCCGCGATATTATCGGCGGGGTCAAGTGGGTGGAAACGCTCGCAGGGCAGGAAAACGTAGCCAAGACGGTTGAGGCGGGTAAGTCCGCATTCGTCGGGCACGAGCTTGCGGGTAAAACGCTCGGTGTCGTAGGTCTTGGCGCAATCGGCGGTATGGTAGCCAACGCGGCAATTTCCTTGGGCATGAAGGTTATGGGTTACGACCCCTACATTACGGCAAAAGCGGCGTGGAGCTTAGCACCCTCGGTATCCCAAGCCTCTGACTATGCGGATATCTTCAAGCATTGCGATTATATCACCTTGCACGTACCCGCAACCCCCCAAACCAAGAACATGATTTGCGAAAGCAGCTTGGCGCAGATGAAAGACGGCGTGCGCATTCTCAATCTTTCGAGAGCCGACCTCGTCAACGCAGCCGATTTGAAAGTAGGGCTTGCGAGCGGTAAAGTGGCGGCGTACGTAACCGACTTCCCGACGGAAGAAACGGCGGGGGTAAAAGGGGTAATCGCTATCCCGCACCTTGGCGCATCCACGGTGGAATCGGAAGACCATTGCGCGGTCATGGCGGCGCAGCAGCTTGACGAGTTCTTGACGTATGGTAATATTAGAAACAGCGTCAACTTCCCCACGGTGGGTATTCCTGCGTCGGGACATCCCCGCGTTTGTATCATGAACAAGAATATCCCCAATATGCTCTCGCAAATTACTTCGGCGTTCTCGTCGCAAAATATCAACATTGAAAATCTCGCCAACGGTTCGAAAGGGGACGTTGCGTATACCATCGTGGAAACCAACGCGCCCGCGGACGAGAAGATTATCGCAACCCTCAAACAAATCGAGGGCGTATTCGGGGTAAGAGTATTTTCGTAAGGAAAACGTATGTCTAATATGTTAAAACAAGAAAAAATCGCCTTCGAGCTTTGCGATTTATACGGCAAGTACGGCTATTTGCCCTATAAAATGAGCAAGTTTGAGGAATACGATTTATACGCCAAATACAAGGAATTTTTGGGCAATACCCGTATCGTAACCTTTACGGACGTGGACGGAAAACTGCTCGCCTTAAAACCCGACATCACGCTGTCGATTATCAAAAACGACGCGGACGGCGGGGCAAAACGTAAGGTGTATTACAAGGAAAACGTCTACCGTGTTTCCAAAAATGCGGGCGGGTTTAAGGAGCTGTTGCAGGCAGGCTTGGAATGTATCGGCGACTTGGATTTGTACGACGTGTACGAAACGGTCTATCTCGCCGCGGCAAGCCTCGCGCTTGTGTCTAAGCATTTTGTTTTGGACGTTTCCCACCTTGGTGTGCTGTCCGCGCTTATCGAAGAGGCGGGCGGCAGCGCAGGCTTTGAAAAAGCCGCTCTTCGCGCCATTGCCGAGAAAAACGCGCACGAGCTTTGCTTGCTTTGCAAGGAGTACGGCGCGAAAGAGGAAAAGCTCCTCGCGCTCATGCAGGCGTACGGCGAGCCCAAGAGGGTGCTTTCGCAAATAGAGCCTCTTTGTCAAAGCGAAAAGGCAAAAGCCGCGCTTTGTGATTTGAAAACATTATGCGCATTGCTTGATAAGACGCAATACGCGGAAAATATCCGCTTGGATTTTTCCGTAGTCAACAGCGGTAAATATTATGATGATATCCTCTTTAAGGGCTTCGTGGACGGTGTAGGCGAGGGTGTCCTTTCGGGGGGTAGATATGATAAGCTGCTTACCCGCATGGGTAAAAAGTCTGGGGCAATCGGCTTTGCGGTGTACTTGGATTTATTAGAGGCCTTGACCAAAACCCGTAAAACGGAGGACGTAGACGTCTTGGTGTTGTACGGAGAGAACACGCCAATAGAGCGGGTAGTGGAAGAGGTTAACGCGCAGGTGAAAGCGGGTAATGCCGTCAGCGCGCAAAAAACGGAAAAAGGTGTGCGCGCAAAGCGCGTCGTTGATTTGCGGGGAGGGAAAATATGTTAAACATTGCACTTCCCAAAGGTAGATTAGGCGAAAGGGTGTACGCCCTTTTTGAAGAGGCGGGCTTTGAATGTCCGTCTATCAAGGAAAACAATCGAAAGCTTATTTTTGAAAATCCCGAAAAGGGAGTACGCTATTTTTGGGTAAAGCCCTCCGACGTATCCATTTACGTAGAACGCGGGGCAGCGGATATCGGCGTTTGCGGTAAGGATATTTTAACCGAATACGCCCCCGACGTTTACGAGCTGTTCGATTTCAAAACAGGGATTTGCCGTATGGCGGTCGCCGCGCCCAAGGGCTTTTACGACGACGGACAAACGACCTTGAAGGTGGCGACGAAATTCGTCCGTTCGGCAAAGGCGTTTTATGCTGCCAAGGGCAGGGATATCGACGTAATCAAGCTTAACGGCTCTATTGAAATCGCGCCCATTTTAGGACTTTCGGACGTTATTGTGGATATCGTGGAAACGGGTACGACCTTGAAAGAGAATAACTTGGAAGTGGTGGAAGAAATCTTCCCTATAAGCGCCCGATTGATTGCAAATAAAGCAAGTTTCAAATTCAAAACGCAAGCGATTGAAAAATTGCTGGCAAAATTAAGAGAAAACGTATGATTAAAATTTTGAAATTCGGCGAGGTAGAAAACAGTGAAATTTTCGCCCGCGTCCACCCAACGGCAAGCGTGGAGGGGATCGTTGCGGAGATTATCGCCGAGGTAATAAAAAATAAAGACGCGGCACTTAAAAGCTACGCGAAAAAATTCGACGGCGTAGAGCTTAGCGCACTAGAGGTTAGCCAAGCCGAAATCGACGCCGCGTATAAAAATGCGGATCAGGAATTCGTAGCCGTTTTGGAAGAGGCGGCGGCGAATATCCGTGCTTTCCATTCCCGTCAGGTGCGCGAGGGGTTTACCATACAGCGTGCGGACGGGGTAGTGCTCGGTCAAAAAATTACGCCCATTGACAAGGTTGGCTTATACGTACCCGGCGGTACGGCGGCGTATCCGTCCACCGTGCTTATGGACGCTATTCCTGCAAAAATTGCGGGTTGCAAAGAAATCGTTATGGTAACGCCGCCCGCAAAGGACGGCGGGGTGAATCCCGATATTTTAACGGCGGCGAAAGTGGCAGGGGTTACCCGTATTTTCAAGGTCGGCGGGGCGCAGGCGATTGCAGCGCTTGCTTACGGCACGGAGAGTATCCCCAAAGTAGATAAAATCGTAGGTCCGGGTAACGCGTTCGTTGCCGAGGCGAAAAAGCAGGTATTTGGGAAAGTGTCTATCGACATGATTGCAGGACCGAGTGAAATCCTCGTCGTCGCGGACGCCACCAACGATCCTTCGCATATTGCGGCGGACTTGTTTTCGCAGGCGGAACACGATAAAATGGCGAGTGCGGTGCTTGTTACGGATAGCGTAGATTTTGCCAACGCCGTCAGTGCGGAGTTGGAAAAGCAATTGCCCTTATTGCCTAGATACGAGATTGCGAGAAAGTCCATCGACGACCATGGCAAGATTATCGTGGCAAGCGATTTGATGCAGGCGATTGAGATTGCCAACGAAATCGCGCCCGAACATTTGGAGCTTTGTGTAGACGACCCGTTCGCATACTTGGACAAGGTGCGCCATGCAGGTTCGATTTTCATGGGCAAGCATTGTCCCGAGGCGCTAGGGGACTATTTCGCGGGTCCCAACCATACCTTGCCCACGAGCGGTACAGCGAAATTTTCCTCGCCGCTTTCCGTAGACGATTTCGTGAAGAAATCTCAGTTTAGTTATTACACGAAAGAGGCGCTTGAAAAGGTTGCGGATAAAATCAATTTGTTCGCAAACCGCGAGGGCTTGCACGCCCACGGTAAAAGCGCCATGATTAGAAAGGATAAAGATGAGTAAGTTTTTCTCTAAAAAATACGCCTCGCTCACACCCTATACCCCGGGTGAGCAGCCTAAAGGGCGTAAATATATCAAGCTCAACACCAACGAATCTCCTTTTCCGCCTCCTGCGTGCGTTGCAAAGGCGGCGCAAAGGGCGGCGAAGGGCTTGCATTTATATTCCGACCCCGATAATACCGCGCTTGTCAACCTCGCCGCGGAAAAGTGGGGGGTAAAGCCCTGCGAGGTCATTGCGACCAACGGCTCGGACGAGGTGTTAAACTTCGCGTTCATGGCGTTTTGCGATAAGGATACGCCCGCGGTGTTTCCCGATATCACCTATGGATTTTACTCGGTGTTTGCGTCCTTGCATGGCGTACCGTATGAAACGATACCCTTGAAAGAGGACTTTTCTATCGATCCCAAGGCATATATGGGGATAGGGAAAACAGTATTTATCGCCAACCCCAACGCGCCTACGGGTTTGTATCTTTCCGTGGCGCAGATAGAGGAGATTTTGCGTTCTAATCCCGATAACGTGGTCGTTATCGATGAGGCGTACGTGGATTTTGGCGGTGAAAGCTGTGTACCGCTTATCCATAAATATGACAATTTGCTCGTAACCCAAACTTTCTCCAAATCGAGAAGTCTTGCAGGCGGGCGTTTGGGCTTAGGGTTTGGCAGTGCAAAGCTGATTGCCGATTTACAGGCGTTAAGGTATTCCACCAACCCCTATAACGTCAATCAAATGACGGAAAATGCGGGTGTGGCGGCGCTTAAAGCGGAAAAATATTTCCAAAAGAACACGCAAATTATCATCAAAAACAGGGAATACACCAAAAAGGAGCTTAGAAAGCTCGGTTTTACCGTGTTGGAGAGTAAGACCAACTTCCTGTTTATGAAGACGCCGAAAATAGACGGTCAGGCGCTCTATGAAGAGCTGAAAGCAAGAGGGATTCTCGTTCGGCATTTCAAGGGCGAGCGTACGGGTGCGTATAACCGCGTAACCATCGGCACGAAAGGGCAAATGGACGCATTTTTGGCGTGTGTGAAAGAAATTTTACAGGAGAGAGAGGTATGAGAAGGGCAGAAATTTCCAGAAAAACCAAAGAAACGGATATTTCCTTGTGCTTGAATTTAGACGGTACGGGGAATAGCGATATTCAAAGCGGCTGCGGTTTTCTCGACCATATGTTAACGCTGTTTGCAAAGCACGCGGGCTATGATTTAACCGTATCCTGTAACGGCGATAAGGAAGTGGATTTTCACCACACCACCGAGGATATCGGTATCGCGCTTGGTAAAGCGTTTTTATCCGCGCTTGGCGATAAGCGGGGGATTACCCGTTATGGAGATATCGTTCTTCCCATGGACGAAAGCTTGATTGCGGCGGCGGTGGATATTTCAGGCAGGGATTATTTGTCCTTTGCCATGCAAATCCCGGCGGAAAAGGTAGGGGATTTCGACACCGAGCTTTGCGAGGAGTTTTTTATCGCGTTCGCAAGAAACGCGGGGATAACACTCCATATTCTTCAGCTCGCGGGTAAAAATTCTCACCACATCATCGAGGGAACGTTCAAGTCGGTGGCACACAGCATCGGTAAGGCGCTCGCAATCGATGAAAAATTCAAAGATGAAATTCCTTCCACCAAGGGAGCACTGTAATGAACAACAAGATCGCAATAGTTGACTACGGCGTCGGAAACCTTTTCTCGCTCTGTTCTTCGCTTGACTACATAGGCGTCGAAGCGGAGGTCACGTCCGACGCGGAGAAAATAAGGAATGCGCCCCGCATTATCCTCCCGGGCGTGGGCGCATTCGCAGACGCGAGAGAAAAGCTGCGCGCGTCGGGGCTTGACACCGTTATCAAAGAGGAAGCGGCAAAGGGAAAGCCCATTATGGGCATATGCCTCGGAATGCAGATGCTCTTTGAGCGAAGCTTTGAAT
>JAZUQM010000039.1:0-19555 GCA_045605705.1 Candidatus Scatosoma sp. | reverse complement strand
CGTCCTCCTTGAATGACGCGACCTCTCCTATAACCTCTTTGGAAAGTACGCAGCTTGAAAGCTTAGAAAGCTTGGAAGAAGCTTCTCTTGAAAGCACGCAAGAAAGCACAGGGGAAGAAAGCTCCATAGCGGAACAAAGCTCCATCGAAGAAGAAAGTAATATTGATGAAAATAGTTCTATAGATATTACGCCTCCTTGCGGGCATGATTGGCAAGAAGAAAGCCACACGCAATTTTGTGATAAAAATGGTGTGAGGGTGCTCGCTTGCGGGTTATGCGGGGAGAAAAGATTGGAAAGTACACCCATGCTAGGACACGAACCGGTAACGGATAGGGCTATTTCCGCTACCTGCGAGTGGGAGGGGAAAACACAAGGTTCTCATTGTGGGCGGTGCAATCAAGTCCTTGTACCTCAACAAACTTCCGCAAAGCTCGACCACGATTACGTTGATAATTCTTGTAAGTGGTGCGGATTGGCGATTTTAAGCTTTGAATTGCGAGGGGATGGATATTACTGTACGGGGACGACTGCGGAAGACGTTCGTAAGGTTGTGATTCCCGACGAATACAAGGACGTGCCCGTGGTTGGGATTGCAAAGAATGCCTTTTGCCTTAGAATGGGTTTGAATAGTCTTACCTTGGGTAAAAACGTGCAGGAGATAGGCTGGGGCGCGTTTGACGGTTGTCGTAACCTTGTAGAAGTGTATGATTTTTCAACAGCGCACGTTACTGGCACTCTTGAAAATAAAATAGACCTGCAAAATTATGTTTTTGATTTTTATACCGAACCGTGTGAAAGTAGACTTCGTAAGGATTTAGACGGATATGTTACTTATGCGCGCAATGATGGGGAAGTGGTATTCTTAGGGTATAAAGGCGACCGTCCTGCTGACGATACGCTTATAATTCCCGAGGGGGTTACCATTATGAATCCTTATTGCATTACCCCGACGAAATGGGTTCGCCGTGTTGTGCTTTCCGATACGGTAAAATATATAAGAAGGTATGCTTTTTACGCTACGCCTTGCTTGCAGGAACTTACGATAGGCAAGGGAGTGGAAAAGATAGAGCCTGAATTATTTGATACCAATAACGTATTGGAAAGGGTTATTTTCAAGGACCCCGACGACTGGTTGGTGCGTTTTGATTTAGGGGAAGACTGGCAACCTTTTAGCGAATCGATTGACGTACCGGAGACGGCGGCAAAGTTGTTCAATCACGTACCGCTTGACGAGGTGTTGGATTTTACTTTAATGTATTGGAAAAAGAGTTGGGTAATTCTTTTTCCGTAAAATAAGCTGAGGAAATCGTTTGCTTTCCTAGCGGAAGTATGGTATACTGAATAAGATATTAAGCAAAGAGGTGTTTTCATGTTACAGGTAACGGGGGTATCCCTTCAATTCGGCAGTAAAAAATTGTTCGAAGACGTTAATTTGAAATTTACGAAGGGGAACTGCTACGGCATCATTGGTGCAAACGGCGCGGGTAAATCTACCTTCTTAAAGGTGCTTTCAGGAGAAATTGAACCTCAAAAGGGTTTCGTTTCCATGGATAAAAACGAGCGTATGTCCGTTTTACAGCAAAACCAAAATATGTACGACAACGAAACGGTACTTCGTACCGTTATGCTTGGGTATAAGCGTTTAGTGGAAGTAATGGATGAAAAGGATGCGCTGTATGCAAAGCCCGACTTCACCGAAGAGGACGGCGTTAAGGCTGCGGACTTGGAAAGTGAATTTGCGGAGATGAACGGCTATGACGCGGAGTTTCAAGCGGCACAGCTTTTGAATGCGCTTGATATTCCCGACGACATGCATTATGCGTTCATGAGCGATTTGGACGCAAAACAAAAGGTGCGCGTACTTCTTGCGCAGGCGCTTTTCGGCGATCCTGACGTTTTACTTTTGGACGAGCCTACGAATAACCTTGACATTAAAACGGTTAGATGGCTGGAAAACTACTTAATGGATTTTGAAAATACCATTATCATTGTTTCCCACAACCGACATTTCCTCAATAAGGTTTGTACGAATATCTGCGACGTCGATTTTGGAAAAATCAATATGTACGTCGGCAACTACGATTTCTGGTATCAAACCAGTCAACTCCTTGCACGTCAGCAAAAGGAGCAAAATAAAAAAGCTGAACAAAGAGCCAAAGAACTGCAGGAATTTATCGCTCGATTTGCCGCGAATGCGTCTAAATCTAGGCAGGCTACTTCTCGTAAAAAAGAGCTTGAAAAACTCACGATTAACGATTTTAAGCCCTCCTTGCGCAAATATCCCTTCATCGACTTCAAATTTGAAAGGGAAATTGGTAACGATATTTTAATCGTTGAGGACTTGACGAAAGAGGGGTATTTCGAGAAGGTATCTTTTACTGTGCAGCGTGATGAGAAAATCGGGATTGTTTCGGACAAGAGTACCACACTTACGATGCTTTACGATATTCTCATGGGAAAAGAACAACCCGATTCGGGTACGGTTAAGTGGGGTAAGACCATTTCCGTTTCCTATTTCCCTCAAAATAACAACGAATATTTCCAAGGCTGTGATTTGAATCTTGTCGAATGGCTTTCGCAATTCTCGAATGACCACTATGAAGAATATCTCCGTGGCTGGCTTGGGAGAATGTTATTCTCCGGCGAAGAGGCGCTTAAAAAAGCAAAAGTGCTTTCGGGTGGGGAAAAAGTGCGTTGTATGCTTGCAAAAATGATGCTAGAAGGAAGCAATTTTCTCATTTTTGACGAGCCTACCAACCACCTCGATCTCGAATCGATTACGGCACTTAATAATGGTTTGAGTAATTACAAGGGATGCATGCTTTTAACCTCACATGACCAAGAGCTTATGAACACCGTAGCGAACCGTATTATCGAAATCAATGGTAAGAAGGTTTACGATAGGCAAGTTACTTATGACGAGTATATTGATGAAACACATGCATAAACAGATAAAGAACAAAAAACGGGGCTGTTGGCTCCGTTTTTTTTTGCTCTTTCGACATAATCCGCGCTATTATTGATAAATAATCCGTTAAATATTAAAAAATAATGTTTAATATTGTAAAATATCCTTTACTAAAATAAAATTATGTAGTATAATGTACCTACGAACTGCAAAAAGTCGAAAAAATAAGAAAGAGGTATTATATGAAAACGAAAACGGTAATTTTGTTGGAATCCAACGTGGCGGTAGCTGCGCAGTTAAAGGCAGCATTGACAGGGAATAGGGCATATAACGTTGTGTATGCGGGAGACGATGGCGAAGAAGGGGTAAAGGAAATTTTAGCATTGAAGCCTGATCTTGTTATTGTTGGGATGTTCTTAAAATCGATGGACGGCTGCGGGGTTATTCGTGCGGTTATAAAGGCGTGGCCAGAGGTAAAGGTTATTGCAACCGGTATACCCAACGATTCCTTGATAGAACGTGCGATGGCGGAAGGGGCATTATATTATTTGGTCAAGCCTTTCTCTATTCCTAACGTGCTGGAACGTATACAGGAGCTTACGGAGGACAAGCTTGGGGAAGGTAAGGAGGTGGCTTTAAGTAAAAGAAAGCCGATTACAGTGGAAGAGAAAATTAGTGAAATTTTTATGTCCATTGGTATTCCTCCACATATTAAGGGCTATGGTTATCTGCGTGAAGGAATTAAGATGACGATAGAAAAACCTTACATTATTAACAGTGTAACCAAAGAGTTGTATCCGTCGATTGCTAGAAAATTTTCCACCTCGCCCAGCAAAGTGGAACGTGCGATTCGCCATGCGATTGAGGTAGCGTGGAATAGAGGGCGCATCGACGCGATTAACGCTATTTTTGGAGCAAGAATATATCTTGGAGCGGAAAAGCCGACAAATAGTGAATTTATTGCTCTTGTTGCGGATAAGCTCATTTTGGAAAATATGGTATAAAAGAAGAAGGACGATCACAGTAGATCGTCCTTCTTCAATTTATAGGAGGTTGTTGTAGACTTAATACATGCCACCCATATCTCCGCCGGGCGCGATGGGCGCAGGGGGAGTGGGGATATCGGTTACAATGCTCTCGGTAGTAAGCAAAGTGGAGGCAACGGACGCTGCGTTTTGGAGAACGGAACGGGTAACCTTCGTGGGGTCGATGATACCGCATTCTACCATGTCGCAGTACTTGTTGTTCAATGCGTCGAAGCCATAGTTTGCTTTCTTGGAGGAAAGTACTTTATCCACGATGACCGAGCCTTCAAGTCCTGCATTTTTCGCGATTTGTCTAATGGGCTCTTCAAGTGCCTTCAAAACGATGGACGCACCCGTTTTTTCATCGCCGCTAAGAATTGCAACCAACTTTTTCACAACAGGTACTGCGGAAAGAAGCGCGCTGCCACCGCCGGGCACGTAGCCTTCTTCCACAGCCGCACGGGTTGCCGCCAAAGCGTCGTCGATACGGAGTTTCTTTTCTTTCATTTCTACTTCCGTAGCCGCACCTACGCTGATAACCGCTACGCCGCCTGCAAGTTTTGCAAGACGTTCTTGCAATTTTTCTCTGTCATAATCGGATTTGGTTTCCGCGATTTGGGATTTAATAGAAAGGATACGGTCTTTGATAGCGCTTGCATCGCCGGCGCCGCCAACGATGGTAGTATTTTCCTTATCAACGCGGACGGTAGCCGCTCTACCCAGCATGTTCAAGGTTGCGTCCTTGAATTCCAATCCAAGATCGGAGGAAATGACTTCGCCGCCCGTCAAAATGGCGATATCGCGGAGCATTTCTTTTCTTCTGTCGCCAAACCCGGGCGCTTTTACTGCAACGGAGTTGAATACGCCCTTAAGCTTGTTTACGATGAGTGCTGCGAGTGCGTCGCCTTCCACGTCTTCGGCAATGATAAGAAGCTTTGCGCCTTGCTGTGCAAGGGGCTCGATTACGGGTAAAATCTCTTGTAAACTGGAAATTTTCTTATCTGTGATAAGGATATAGGGGTTTTCAATGACTGCTTCCATTTTATCCGTGTTCGTTACCATGTATGCGGATGCGTAACCTCTATCGAATTGCATGCCCTCTACCGTATTGAGCTCGGTATTCATGGATTTTCCTTCTTCGACAGTGATAACGCCGTCTTTTCCGACGATTTCCATAGCTTTGGCAATCAATGCGCCGACTTCGGGGTTACCAGCAGAAATGGATGCGGTCTGTTCAATTGCTTTATTGCTTTCCACTGCCTTAGAAATACTTTTAAGGTGGGCTACGGTAGCTTCAACTGCTTTTTTAATGCCTTCCTTCAAAATAATGGGATTTGCGCCTGCGGCGAGGTTTTTCAAGCCTTCGCGTACGATGGCTTGAGCCAAAACAACAGCCGTCGTCGTACCGTCGCCTGCAACGTCGTTGGTCTTGGTGGATACTTCTTTTACAAGCTGAGCGCCCATATTTTCAAAAGGGTCGCCCAATTCGATTTCTTTTGCAATCGTTACCCCGTCGTTGGTGATGAGGGGGGCACCGAATTTTTTGTCAAGCACTACGTTTCTACCTTTGGGGCCAAGGGTAATTTTGACGGTATCCGCCAAAACGTTAACGCCCGCCTCAAGGGCTTTTCTTGCGTCTTCTCCGTATTTGATTTGTTTCGCCATGATGTATTCTCCTTACCTTTTTAGTCTTCTACAATAGCGAGGATATCGCTTTGTTTGATAATCGTGAATTCTTTGCCGTCTACTTTGAAATTCGAGCCTGCATAGTTGGAACAAAGCACTTTATCGCCGACTTTTACTTGCATTTTTATTTCTTTACCGTCAATCATACCGCCGGGACCGACTGCGACGACGAGACAGGTTTGAGGCTTTTCCTGCGCGGAAGAGGGGAGGAAAAATCCGCTTTTCGTTTTCTCTTCCACCGTTACGCTTTCTACGACGACTTTGTCGAATAAAGGTTTGATATTCATAAATAAATCCTCCAAAAGATTGTTTATGAGTATATTATAACCATTTTCCCCCCACTGTC
This sequence comes from Candidatus Scatosoma sp., assembly GCA_045605705.1. Taxonomy (GTDB): domain Bacteria; phylum Bacillota; class Clostridia; order Christensenellales; family Borkfalkiaceae; genus Scatosoma. Next base: position 13,589 of record JAZUQM010000039.1, on the reverse strand, counting down.
AAACAAAAAAAGGAAAAATAAGGATATTTTTTTAGGAATATTATAAGAAATCTTTCTTCCTACAGTGAAAAAGTATTTCAAAATATTGATTTCCTTGGGAAAATATGTTATAATAATAAAGTATATCTAAATAAGACGCAAGGAGAAAGGAAAGATGGCGATGAATAAATGGGATAAACGGTTTATGGAGCTTACTGAAACGGTGGCAAACTGGTCAAGCTGTTATCAAGAAAATAGACACGTGGGTGCGGTTATCGTTAAGGATAAGAGAGTGATGACAACGGGCTATAACGGCGCACCTGCGGGAATTAAAAGCTGTGAAGAAAAGGGCGAGTGCCTTCGCCGCAAGCTCAACATTCCAAGCGGTACAAAGCACGAGCTTTGCTTTGCGGTTCACGCCGAACAAAATGCAATCGTACAGGCGGCGAAGTACGGTATCAATATCAGCGGCGCAACCCTTTATTGTACGCATCAACCTTGCGTTATATGTGCTAAAATTATCATCAATGCAGGCATTAAACGCGTTGTTTATAAAAACGGCTATCCCGACGAATTTTCCTTGCAGCTTTTTGAAGAGGCAGGCGTCGCAGTAGAAAAATATGAGGAGTAAGAATATGAAAAATCCTATCGTTACTTTTGAGATGGAAAACGGAAAAACCTTCAAGGCAGAGCTTTATCCCGATAAAGCCCCCAACACTGTAAACAACTTTTTATCGCTCGTGAAAAAAGGTTTTTATAACGGAATTATTTTCCACCGCGTTATCGCGGGCTTTATGATTCAAGGCGGCGACCCCAACGGGCAGGGTACGGGTGGACCTGGTTATCGTATCAAAGGCGAGTTTTCAGGTAACGGTTTCGCGCAAAACGACATCGCGCACGAACGCGGCGTTTTGTCCATGGCACGTGCACAGCATCCCGATTCCGCAGGCTCGCAATTCTTTGTTATGCACGAGGAGGCGGATTACCTCAACGGTCAATATGCGGCGTTTGGTAAGGTAATTGAGGGTATGGAAACGGTAGACGAAATCGCAAATGTAAAAACGGATTGGTACGATAAACCCTACGAAGAACAAAAGATGAAGAAAGTAACTGCGGAAACTTTCGGCGTAGAATACGCACAGCCCATAAAAGCGTAAGAGGAAGAATTATGACGGACAATAGTATTTATACAAACCCTTTAATCACGCGCTATGCAAGCAAGGAAATGCAACATGCTTTTTCGGATGAAAAGCGTTTTAAGCTTTGGAGAAAGCTTTGGATTGCCTTAGCGGAATCAGAAATGGAGCTTGGCTTAAACGTTACGCAGGAGCAGGTGGACGAGCTTAAAGCTTATGCGGACGATATCGATTACGAACTTGCGGCAAAATTTGAACGAGAAGTACGCCACGACGTTATGGCGCACGTAAAGGCATACGGCGCGTATGCAAAAAAAGCCATGCCTATCATTCACCTTGGGGCAACGAGCTGTTTTGTGAACTGTAATGCCGAGGCGATTATGCTTGACGAGGCACTTGATATTATTTTGAAAAAGCTTGTCAACGTTATGGACAAGCTCAAACGCTTTGCTCTTAAATATAAGGATATCCCCACGCTTGGCTTTACGCACTTACAGCCTGCGCAGCTTACGACGGTAGGCAAGCGTGCAACCTTGTGGTTGCAGGATTTAGAGATGGACTACGAAAACCTTGTACATGCGCAAGACTGCATCAAACTTCGCGGGGTTAAGGGTACGACGGGTACGCAGGCAAGCTTTATGGAGCTTTTTAACGGCGATGAGGAAAAAGTTAAGGAACTTCAAAATCGAGTCGTTAAAAAGATGGGATACGATAAGGTCTACGGCGTTACGGGACAAACGTATCCTCGTAAGCTCGATTATAATATCTTGTGCGTGCTCTCGCAAATTGCACAAAGCGCATATAAGTTCTCTAACGATATTCGTATTTTACAAAACATGAAGGAAATAGAGGAGCCGTTTGAGAAAAACCAAATCGGTTCGTCTGCGATGGCGTACAAGCGTAATCCTATGCGTTCGGAGCGTATCGGTGCGCTTGCAAGATACGTTATATCTCTGCCCATGAACAGCGCGTTGACGGCGTCTACGCAGTGGTTCGAGCGTACCTTGGACGACTCGGCAAATCGTCGTATCGTAAACGCGCAGGCGTTCTTGTCTGTAGATGCAATTTTGAATATTTACATGAACGTAGCGGAGAATCTTGTCGTTTACGAAAAGGTTATTGCAAAGCATATTCGTGCGGAGCTTCCTTTCATGGCAACGGAAAATATTATGATGGAATGTGTGAAAGCGGGCGGTAATCGTCAAGAGCTCCACGAACAAATCCGTGTTCTTTCCATGGAGGCAGGTAAAAACGTTAAGGTTGAAGGCGGAGAAAATAACTTAATTGATTTGATTAAAAAGGACGAGATGTTCCGCCCTGTTTGGGATCATATTGACGATATACTCGATGCGAAAAAATTCATCGGTAGGGCCCCTTCGCAAACGGTAGAATTTATCGAAAACGAAATTGACCCTATTCTCGCAAAACACGGCGACTTGTTGGGCGAAAAAGGGGACGTAAGGGTTTAATGGTTTACGAAATCGCAGGCTTAAGAATTGATATTCAAAATACGTATAAATACACGGACGAGTTTTGCGCGGAATATCTTTCCGCCGATCAAGCCTCGCCCGTGCATTTGTCCGCCTGTGTTACTAGAGAGGAATTTTTAGAAGAAAAGGCACTCTCTCCCGATTATTCGGACGGTTATATTGAAAATATTTGTCTTTATAGAAAAATTTGCGTGCAATTGCCTACGTTTAATAGGATGCTTTTGCATTGTGCCGTATTGGAATATAAGGGCAAGGGGTACGCATTTTTAGGTAAAAGCGGTGCGGGGAAATCCACGCACGTAAAACTTTGGAAACAATATTTATCCTCGTCCCGCATAATAAACGGAGATAAACCGATTTTAGAATACGGTAAAGTCGGGTTTATCGCGCACGGTACGCCTTGGAAAGGGAAAGAGGGCTGGGGGACTAAACGTTCCGCGCCACTTTGCGGGCTTTGCTTTTTAGAACAGGCGCCGACAAATTCTATTCAAACTCTTACGCCTGCGCAAGCTTCCAAACGCATTTTTTCGCAAGTATTGTTACCTCAAGATGAAAAAAATGCGGTGGCAACTTTGGAACTTATCGATAGGCTCGTAACAGATACGCCAGCATATTTGCTCCAATGCGATATTTCTAAACAGGCAGTAAAACTTGCCGTTGAGGCTTTGACGGGGGAAGATTATGAAGATTAAAAGCGGGTTTGTACTTCGTGAGGTAGGCGGCGATAGCGTCGTTGTGCCCATCGGCGAGAGGGCAAAAACCTTTCACGGTATAATCAATCTCAACGAAACAGGTGCGTTTATTTGGCAGTTTTTTTCAAACGAGCATACGCAAGAAGAATGTGTAGATGCGCTTTGTGCGAAATACTTCGTATCCCGTGAACAAGCGCAGTGCGACGTGGAGAAATTTATCTCTGCGATGCTAGCAGGCGGTTTTTTAGAATGATACCACACAAGCATGAATACACAATTGAAGAAGTCCTTTCATTAAAAGGGAAATATATCGGGCCTACGGTGGGCACAAGTATGTTGCCTATGCTTAAAGAGGGTAGGGATACCATTGTCGTGTCGGCAAAAACAGATAGACTTAAACCTCTTGACGTCGCTTTATATAAACGAGCCGAGGTTTACGTTTTGCATAGGGTCATTGACGTTACGGACGATGGGTATATTATCCGCGGGGATAACTGTTATGCAAACGAGATTGTTCCCGAAAGTGCTGTTATAGGCGTTTTGACGGAGTTTTTCCGTAAAAATCATCACTATAGCTGTATGGATAATCGATATCTTAAATATGCTCAAAGAAGGGTCAAGCGATATAAAATCCGTCGTTTTTTTGTTCGTTGTAAGCAAAAAATTAAAGGGTTTATAAAAAAAATATTAAAAATTAAGAGATAACTATGCAAAAAAACGTGAATGATAAACAAGTAAAAAGCTGGTTAAAGGGCCATCTGCATTCCTACCGTAGGTGCATTCGTCGCTTGGCGTTTTTATGCGTTATAGTTAGCCTGCTTTCGGTCGCTTTTGCGTATATCGTGCGCTATTTAATCAATAGTGCTACTCAGGGGGAAAAGGAGCGGCTTTGGATATTTTCTGCAGTGCTTCTTTCCTTGTTGCTCGCCCGAATTTTACTAAAGACGTTGCAACGGTTTTATGCGGAAAAGATACGTTCGAGGATGACGGCTGACCTTCGAGTCAATACCTTTGAATCACTATTGTGGGCGGATTATGCGCAAACGCGCGCCTACCATAGCGGGGAACTTTTAACCCGTTTAACCACCGATATTCAAGAGATATGCGGGTATACGGTAAATTTAACGCCTTCCGTTGCAGGTATGTGCGTACAGCTCCTTGGTGCTATTGTAGCGCTTTTTACATTGGATCCGCTGTTCACGATCATTTACGTGCTTTCAGGCGGGATACTCGTATTTATCACGGCATTATTTAGAAAAAGTGTAAAAGCACGTCAAAAGCAAGTCTTAGAGGCGGATGAAAAAATGCGCAGCTATATGCAAGAGAGTTTTTCTGCGCTTACCTTGATTAAAGCTTACGGCTTGGAGATGGATAGCACGGACCAAGCGTACGGACTCGCCGATGATTATTACAGCAAGAGGATGAAACGTAACGTCCTGCATTCACTTACAGGTGCAATTTATTCCTTGACGAGTAACTTTGGCTTAATTTTTGCCGTCGTATGGTGTGGAGTTAGCTTGCTTGGAGGGAATCGCGATTATGGGGCTATTCTCTCAGCTATTTTACTTTTAATGCAGTTACATTCGCCGTTGTCTTCATTTGCGGCGCTCCCGACGGCATATCATAACCGTTTCGTATGCGTCGAACGGTTGCAAGAGCTTTACGACTTGGAGGGCGAACCTGAAACGTTTGATGAAATTGGGCAAGAGTGGCAGGAGGAATGGCAAGCTGTTGCGGCTAAGGAGTTAACCTTTTCTTATGGACGAGAGCCTGTTTTAGATAACGTGAGTCTAACGATTCATAAAGGGGAATGTATTTGTCTTGTCGGGGCATCTGGAGAAGGGAAAAGCACCTTTTTCAAGCTTCTACTTTCCATTTATCAACCGCAAAGCGGAAGTATCTATTTGCAAGGGGATTGTGGTGATCCCGTCGCGCTTTCTAAGTTTACGCGCCAGATGTTTGCGTACGTACCACAGGGGAATTTCCTTTTTTCGGGTACCATTTTTGAAAATTTAGCATTTTTTTACGGCGGCGACAAAGATCAAGAGATGGCGATAGAAAATGCATTAAAAACGGCTTGTGCGGAGTTCGTGTTCGACTTACCCGAGGGCTTGCAAACGCAACTGACGGAGCAAGGGGGCGGTTTATCCGAAGGGCAATTGCAACGGCTTGCTATTGCAAGGGCCTTGCTTTCGAGAGGTCCTATCCTGTTACTTGATGAAGCAACCAGTGCATTAGACGTGCAAACGGAAGAGCGCCTTTTGCAAAACTTAAAGCAGTTAAAAGAAAAAACTTGTATTTTGGTTACGCATAGACCGGCGGCTATTGCTCTTGCGGATAGAGTAATAACGGTTGAAAATGGAAAATTTATAGAAAAAACCGAGCGTTAAAAGCTCGGTTTTTTTACGGTTATTTTATGCTGTTTCTATATTCGCTCGGGGTCATGCCTACTTGTTTTTTGAATAAATAGGTAAAAGTCGATAGAGAGTCAAAACATAACAGCTCGGTAATTTCAGTAAAAGATTTCTTCTTTCTTATCAACTTTTTCGCTTCGTTAATTTTAAGCTTTAGATAGGTTTGATAAATGGTTTTTCCTGTTTTTTCTTTGAAGAAAGTACAAAGCCTAGTCGTGCCGTAGTGAAGCTCTCCCGTTAAATCGCTTAACTGAAAACGTGAGTAGAGCTTTGAGGAAAGGATGCGTACGATTTCGTCTTGCAATTCCGTTGAATCTTCGATTTTAGAAACAAAGAATTCCTGTCCGCCTTCATGGCTTTGAGCGTTGCGCAAAAGATATATAAGTAGGGTTTCTAATGCGTTTTTAATAACCTGTTCACCGCCGAGGTTGGGGCGTTCTTTAAGATTTAATTTATTCAAATTAGGGTCGAAGTCGGGTAAAGAAAAGGTTTCCGTTGCTTCGGACATAATATTTTGTAAAAGGTAACGGTAAATTTCGGGCACAACCATTTTTTTATCGGTAAAGAAGCTCATCGCTTCTGAACGGCAGGAGAAGGAAATGATGAAGAGGTTTGGCTCTGCTTCGCCGCATTCGACGTAGTGTGGTTGATTGGGCTTGATAAAGATGATTTCGCCTTGTTTTAGTTCGACACGCCTTCCGTCTATCACGACGCAAAGATTTCCCTTGTCGGCGTAATTGATCTCCCAAAAATCATGACTTTCCTCAGGGAAAGTGTAATTTTTACCCAACACTTGATAATGAATGGTTGCAATTTTTTGTACGTTCAATAGATTTGCAATTTTATGTAGATAGAATTTCTTCTTTTGTGGTTCTTTCATACTTTTATTATAGCACGAAAAAGCTTGTTTGTAAACAGTTTAATTGATATTTCGCGATAATTTTCACGAAAGAATTATAAATTAAAATCTTTTTAGTTAAATTTTAGAAAAATGCCTGTAAAATGCTTGCTTTTTTTAATTTAATCATTTATAATGATAAAGCTTTCCAAAACTGCTGGTGTGGTGGAATGGCAGACGCGCTGGACTCAAAATCCAGTGGTAGTGATACCGTGTGGGTTCAAGTCCCACCACCAGCACCAAAAAACGAGTCTTGATTTATGCAAGACTCGTTTCTTTTTGTGTATTGCGAAATGCGGTGGGCGATTTTCCTGTTGCGCGTTTGAAGGATTTTGTGAAGTGTGCGGAATCGTAAAATCCTGTTTTTTCCGCTATTTCATGGATTGAATGGTTTGTTTTTAAGAGTAAATTTTTGGCCGCATTGATACGTATTTCCGTTAAATACGCAGAAGGGGATTGCTTACAAATTGACTTAAATTTTTCAATGAAGGAAGTGCGGGAAAGATAGGAAAGTTTTGCTAAATGTTCTAATTTTATCGTTTCATGATAATGCTCATGCATATATGCAATAGCATTCATAATCGCAAAGTCCCTAGGCGGGGCGTCGTCTAAAGTATTAAATTTATCGTTAAATTTTTTACAAAGCAGTGCAATCAACTGCATCGCTAAATGGCTGCGTATTAACGAGTGGAAGGAATTCTCAGTCTCTTCATAAGTCAATAATTGTGTTAAAATTGGCTTTATTTGTTCGAAATGTTCGTGGGATAAAGATAAATGTAATGGATTTTCTAAAGAGGAGCGAAGCAGAGGCTCGGCGCTAAAAAGAGCGAAGAATGAAGGGAGCTGTTGCAAATCCAGCATATATTTATTCATAAATCCGTCGCTGATAAGTATGTGAAAAACGTCAAAGCCGTCTTTACCTACGTATCCGTGGCTAACGTGCGGGGGGATAACGAATACGTCCCCAACCTTAGCGGGGATGCGGTTTTCCTTAATGTAGTGCATTCCTTGCCCGCTCATAATAATATTCAACTCGTAAAATTCCTGTTCATGCATTCCGCGGCAAAAGTCCTTTTCAAGTAAAGCGTGTATAAGGTCAAAACGTTCTTGAAAAAATTGCCAATGATAATAATAATATTCGGGGTTTTTTTCGATGGTTTCGGGATACATTGTTCCCCTCCGTAAAAAAGTACGTTTTTACAAATAATTATGTATTATTATACCTTTATTTTATCACATATATATGGTATAATGCAAGTAAAAGATATAATCTTTTAGAAAAAAAATTTTTTTAGGAGGATTTTATGAGAAAAATTTGGAAACGAATCTTTTCATTCGTTGTTACCGTGGCGATGTTGATTCCCATGGCGGCATGTATTGTGATGCCCCCGACAAGCAGTTCGCCTTTTAGCAGCACGAATGAAGAATCGTCGAAGCCGTCAAAAGACTCTTCGACAGGTTCTACGAATAAAGATTCAACGGGGAATACCTCAACAGGTTCCTCAAGCGATTCGTCTAGTAGCTCGTCTGGTGGCGGGGGAGGAGGTCAAACTGTCGACGTGAGTGGAAATATTGTAAGAAAAAAAGATATCTCTTATAGACTTCAATACGACGAACAGGCACCTTTTGAAAACGAGTGCTCACCTACGGCCTCGATGATGTCGGGGCATGATATCGGTTGGCAAAATTGGTCGTTGCCCATCGGTAACGGTTATTTTGGGGCAAATGTTTTCGGTAGAACGGAATCGGAACGTATTCAAATTACTGAAAAAACCTTGTCTAATCCTTGGCAATACGTTTATCAGCATGACGGCGTAACGGATTATCCCGCTATCGCAGGTCTTAATAACTTCTCCGAAACCTATATTGATTTCCATCATAAAAACTCGTCCGTTACCAACTATAATAGATATTTGGATTTAGCAACGGCCATCTCCGGTGTTTCTTATAATTATAACGGCGTAACGTATACGAGAGAGTATTTTACGTCCTATCCCGATAAGGCGTTGGTAATTCGACTTGATGCAAGCGCAAACGGTGCGTTAGGCTTTACTTTACGTCCTACCGTTCCTTTTGAGCAGACGCATATGAACCCCACCTATAAGGATGGGTACTCCAAGTCGGGTCAGGTTGTTTCTTCCGTTCAAAACGGGGTAGGCTGCATCGAACTTACGGGTAAACTCGGCTTTTATGACGTTGACTTCGTAGGTTATTATCGTGTATACACAAACGGCGGTACTGTAAAGGCTTCTACGACGCAGCATACCTATAAGGATACCGACGGCACTTCGCATACCGATACGGATGGCACAATCGTTGTAAGCGGTGCGAAAAGCGCATATATCGTCGTTACCTTGGGGACGGATTACGAGCTTTCTAGCGAGCTGTTTACGACCGGTCAATTCGACAGAAATAAGCCGACGAATAAGACTACGCTTGCGGATGCAAAAGCGAAAGTTAATGAATATTTGACGCCTATCACGAATGTGCTTGCCAGCCGTGATTTCGAGTCAGGATATACCTACTTAAAAAATAGACACATCGGCGATTACCAAGAATTGTATGGTAGAGTTGACGTAGATTTGGGTATCAACGAAGACGATTTATCGCGTACAACGGATTCCTTGTTGGCAAGATATAACGCAGGGTTGAAGAGTACCTATCTTGAGGGTTTGCTTTTACAATACGGCAGATACTTATTGATTGCGTCTTCTAGACCCGGTACGCTTCCTGCAAACCTGCAGGGTGCTTGGAACTGCTATAATACGCCTGCTTGGTCCAGCGGTTATTGGAACAACATCAACGTACAGATGAACTATTGGCATGCGTTCAGCACGAATATTGCCGAAACGTTTGAGTCTTACGTTGAATATAATAAGGCGTATATGAAGGCGGCGCAAAACAATGCTTCGTGGTCGGTTGAAACCTATAATCCCGATATGTATAATAAAGACGGAGGCAACGGTTGGACGCTTAGCGTTGCATCTAACCCCTTCTTCTTAAACGGCGACCGTTCTTGCGGTAACATGGGCTTCACAACGCAAGTATTCTATGATTACTATCAGTATACGAAAGACCCTGAAGTTTTAAGTCTTGTTTACGACCTTATGGCGGACGCGGCGAAGTACGTTACCAAGTGCGTTAAGAAATACGGGGATAAATACCTCGTTGAACATTGCGACTCGCCCGAAGTTTACGTAAACGGCGTATGGTATTATACCACGGGTACGACGTACGCACAAAGCCTTGCATACTTAAACAACTATGCCGTTTTGGAAATGGCGAAAGATTTGGGTATCGACCTTGAAGACGCTACCGAGCTTTCTCAAGCAGATAAGACCATTCTTAAGACGATTTTGGAACAAATCGATGCATACGATCCTATTAACGTAGGGCTTTCCGGGCAGGTTAAGGAGTTCCGTGAAGAAGATTATTACGGTTCGTTGGGTAACCCTGTACACCGTCATATTTCCCAACTTGTTGGCTTGTTCCCCGGTAACTTGATTAACGATAGCACGCCCGCTTGGATGGACGCGTCTGTGGTTTCCTTGGAAGGAAGATTAAACGGTTTGGAAGATTGGACTGGCGATTGGAGTCGTTACGATCAAAGCGAAGCTTCGATGGTTGGTTGGTCTTGGGTACATAAGGCTGCTTTGTATGCAAGAGCAGGCGAGGGCGATAGAGCGCGAGATATGATCGCAGGTACGTTGAAAGGCGCAACGCTTGAAAACCTGCTTATGACCTGCGGTAAGGTATTCCAAATTGAAGCAAGCTGCGGTACAAGCGCGGCTCTTGCTGAAATGCTTCTCCAAAGCGATGATCCTTATCTTGAACCGTTACCTGCAATGCCTTCCGCTTGGACGTCGGGTTCCTACGTCGGTTTGATGGCGAGAGGTAACTTTGAGGTTAGCGCCGAATGGAAAGATGGTCTTGCTAAAAACTTCAATATTCTTTCCAATAAGGGCGGAGCTCTTTCCGTAAAATATCCCTCCATTACGCAGGCTAAGGTTTATACGTCGGCTGGTAAACCCGTTTCTTATAAGATTACGGCTAACGATATTATCACCTTTGAAACGACGGCAGGGGAAACCTATATCATCACCGGTTTCGTAAAACAGGAAAGACCTGAGAAACCCGCTGATTTCAACGTTAGAAGAACGGGTCTTGGCGAATTCAACTTAACCTGGACCAAGGTTAGCAGCGCAGCAAAATATAACGTTTACGTTGCAATTGAAAACTCGCCTACCTATAAGCTTTTGGGTACCGTTACAACGAATTCCTTTGATGCAGTTCTCGATATGAGCGAGGCGAACTTGAGAAAGACTTTCGTCGTAACCGCGGTTAACGCAAACGGCGTGGAGAGTAAGAGAGCGCTTTGCTACTCGAACCCTGTTGACAGCGACGTAGAATTGTATGGCGCTAGCTGGAAGGTTGTAGCTTCGGGCGAGCTTCAAGTTATCGTCGACGCAAACGACAACGCAGGTAAGTTTATCTTATGGGAAAAGGCGAAGGGCGCAACCGAATACTCGATTGTAGACCAAAGTAAATTCCCTCTTCTTGCAACAAAATATAATATTGACAGCGATTATGCGGTGTCCGTATTGTCTATTTATGACGGTAGCGAAACGGAACTCTACGTCCTTGAGCCCAATTATGACGTGAATAATATTCTTGCAGGCAAGAAGTTTATTCCAACGGAGGAAGCGCTCAGCGGGATTTATTCCGATAATTATGGCTACGATACCTTGACGGATGGAATCAATTTCACGGAAAGCTCTGGTAGATTCTCCACAAAAGTTGGTTCGGGCACTGTAAATGCGATTGTGGATTTGGAAGGCTCGTATATTCTTTCCGAATTTAGAATTTACGATTATAAAAAGAACGTTGCTTTTGCGGGCAATTCGCTTAAAATCGAAGCCCTTCATAAGGGTTTGTGGACGACGGTTGTAAACTGCACGAATAATGCGGCGATTGCGGCACATAGAGTAAACGGCAGCGGCGACGTGGCTTGGCTTGCGTTTGGCGTTGAAGGCGTACAGGCTGAAAAATTAAGATTGATTATCGGCGGTTGCACAAGTAGCAGCGTTTCGGTCAGCATTTACGAGGTTCAATGCTCTGGTGTTCGCGATGAAAATGCAGTGGACGGATATTCCAACGTATTCTTAGGTAAAACCATTACGCCGTCGGCAGACGCTGCGGCAAATGCGTTTAACGCCGATTACGGTTACAATGCATTGGTGGACGGTATTGTTTACGAGGAATCTAGAGGTAGATATTCCAGTAGTGAAAACGGCGGAAAGGTAGAGGCTACCATTGAATTGAACGGAACTCATAATCTTGAAGAGCTGAAACTTTACGTTTATAACAATGAAATCCAAAAGGCAGGCGACGGCTTGAAAGTGCAGGTATACTACGACGGCGTATGGACTACCGTTGTAAATTGCGCTTCCAATGCGGAGTTGTCTAACTATCTCGTAAAGAATACCACGGGTATTGGCTTCGATTGGCTTGTATTCTATCTTGGGGACGTATATGCCGAAAAGGTTAAATTTACGACCACTACAAAGACGGGCCTTGGTCAGGGATGGGTAACATTATACGAGATGGAATGTCGCGGTATTGCCGTTGACGGTTCGATTTCTACCAACGTGCTTTCTGGTAAGCAATTCGTTCCTGCTAGCGGTATTTCCAACGGGCCTGGCTGGGCAGGTTGGGGCGGTTATGAAACGTTGACGGACGGCATACTTGAAGAGGTCAACGGCAGATTTACAACGCCTTTCGCTGCGGCTGCGGACGCGACGGTGGATCTCGGCGGTGTTTACGAGTTATATGATTTAAGATTCTATGTATTCAACGGACAGCTTGTTTCCGCTGGTACGGATATGCTTGTAGAAATCTACTACAACGGTAATTGGACTACGGTTGTAAATTGTGCGGATAACGCGGCGATCGGCAACTACATTGTTACCAATGACGGTACTTCGATTACCGGGTTCAACTGGATTGGATTTAATCTTAACGGTGCAAAAGCGGAAAAGATTAGATTCTACGTTTCCAACACGATGCCAGATCAAACCACTACTTATTATGAAGTAACTTGTTCCGGCCGTCAGCTTGAGAAGGTTACGACCAATCCAAATGAGAATACCTCTGTAAATGCATTCCAAAATGCAAGTGCCACGGTAACGACGGGCACGGCATCCGTTGGTAATCCCATTTCGATGGCGTTTGACGGCAGCCAAAGCACGTATGCTAAGGTAACGGGCGTAAACGGGGCTTATAGTGTTGAGATTAATCTTGGCCGTCCCCGTGCATTGTATACCTTGACAATTTCCGAATTGATTGGCAGCACGAACTTGGTTGGCGGCGTTTTGGCTACAGCGTCTAACGCAACCAAGATTGAGGTTTACGTTGATGGCACGTGGCTTACGATTGCTAACAACGTGGCTTTGAATGCAAACGGGACTACAACCTTCAATATGCTTGGTGTAGAGGCGTGCAAGGTTCGTATTACCTTTAAGAATACGAGAACCTTCGACGGACAAAGCGGGTACGAATGTGCGGTTATTAAGGAAATTTCTTGTACCGCAGGGTATGAAGCGGTAGACCGTTCGGCATTGATTGCAGCGCTTAACAGTCTTACTTTTGCAAACGAATCTAGCTTCAACTATGTATTCGATCAAGATTATATCAAGTTCAAAGCGTATGCTACCAGCGTTGACGCAACGCAGGCGCAAATTGACGCTTACGTTCAAGATATTAAAAACAGATAATCTAAACGGTTATCAAGAACTTAAAGGTTATGCTACGGCATAACCTTTAATTCTTTTTATGGAAGTTGCATATATTTTCCCTATTTTATTGCGATTTTTTGTTTTTTATGGTACAATACTGTATAAGAGTGAATTTTAGGAGCAGGGCTATGGAAAAACTCGTTTTAATCGATGGTAACAGCTTATTGAATAGGGCGTATTATGCTA
>JAZUQM010000038.1:0-3870 GCA_045605705.1 Candidatus Scatosoma sp. | reverse complement strand
TCAACTCCTTGGCTCACAGAACGACATGGCTACGATCCGCCTTCCCCTTCCACCAACGCAAGGCAAAAAACAGCGCAACCATCGCCAAAAGGTAGGAAATTCCGTCGTTATTCAGCATCCCCGCAAACTGGATTTGCCGAGGATAGAACACGACGAACGCCGCTAAAAATACGTACAATTTCCCAGAAAATCCAAGTTCTTTCAAAATTTTGAGCATAACGACCGCCGCGATAAAGGAATAAGCGGTCGCTAAAATTTGACAGCTGGAATAGAGGAAAAACCTGTGCGGTTCCACGTAATTTGGCATGGCGTATGAATAGCATCCAAAAAACTCCTCTCCAAACCCCGACGTTAAGCCGTTGATAAACCGCATAAACCCTGCCTGCACGATGGCATTGAGGGGCGGATGATAAAACTGATAAGGATTATCCGTCGGCAATTTTCCCGTTTGAAAAATCGTCCAGGCGTATGCCTCGTGTCCGTCGAAATTCATGGTATAGGTATCCTGCTGACGGGTTGCCGCTGGGGTATACAGCATATACCCCACGCGCATGATATATCCCGCCACAAGGAAAATAATGACGATATGGCGGGTGGTTAAGCGTTTGGTCATACCCATGTACGCAATGAATGCGGCACACCCCCCAAGTCCAAGCGCCATAGCCGTCTGGGCGACCGTGCCCGCGCGATAGTTTTTGGCATAAGGCTTAAACAACAGGAAAAGGAAAAGCGTAAGGATAAGTACGCCTAAATACAGCGCCCCTTCCTCTAAGCACCGCCATACGGCGGGTGAAACCCGCCTGCTTTTACGTTGTGTCGTTTGTGTTTCCCCATTCATACCTGTTTACGTTCCGTTTTGGTTTCGTGATAGCTCTTTTCGGTGTTGACGCTCCAAACAGCAGTCTTATCGCTGCCGCCCTTGATGATTTCTTCGCAAGCGACCATTGCCGTCGCCATAGAATGGTCCATATTGTTATAGCGGTGCTGACCGTTTCTACCTACGCAGAAGAGATTTTCAAGCCCGCTTAAATAGTCTTTGACTTTATCAAACTCCGCATACGTCCCAAAGTAAGCGGGATACGCCTTTTTCACGCGGATAAGGGTGGAATCAAGCACCTTTTCAGGGGAATCGATTACGCCCACCTTCACCAGCTCGTCCACGGCGTTTTTGATAAACTGTTCGTCGGGGCTCGTCCACATACCGTCCCCTTCCGTGCAGAAGTACTCTAACCCCACCCAAACGTTTTTCTCGGGATTCTCAACCATGTACGGCGACCAGTTGTTGAAAATTTGAATACGCCCCAAGCGCACGTCCCTATCCTGCACGTAAATCCAGCAGTCGGGTACGATATTACCAAGCGTTTTCATCTTGGTTTTATTCTTTACTTTCAAATCGGAAAGGAGCAACCCCACCGTCATGAAATCGCGATAAGGCAGATTGGTAGCGATACGGTAAACCTCTTCCCCCGTTTCTTCTTGACCGATTGCCTCGATTAAATCCTTGATAGGCATGGACGAAATGCAATAATCTGCGGCATAGGCTTTTTCCTCGCCATCCGCGTTCAACGCGTACACGGTAGCCACCTTTCCGCCTTTAAGCCCAAGTTTTTGCACACTTTCGCCAAAGTGAATTTCCCCGCCGAGGCGTAAAATTTCTTCCGCCATTTTCTCGTACAATTGCCCCGGCCCTTTCTTGGGATAGATAAACTGCTCGATCAAGCTCGTTTCTACCTCTTTTCCCTTTTTGCGGAAAGGCTTGCAAATGGCGTTTTTAATGGCTTTAGAAATGGACAGTCCCTTGACCCGTTGCGCGCCCCAGTCGGCGGCGATATTACGAGGGTGTACCCCCCAAAGCTTTTCGGTATAGTCCTCAAAGAACATGGAATACAGCGGCTTACCGAAACGGTTGATATAGAAGTTTTCAAGGTTGGTTTCTTCTCTCTTGTGCAGGCAGCTGCCGATATAGCCAAACCCCGCCTTAACCGTCGCGAAAAAACCCATATTGATAAAGGTACGCGCCTTTAAGGAAATGGGATAATCGAAGAATTTTCGATTGTAGATAATACGGGAAACGCGGTCGCGCACGAGCATAACCTCGTCCGTTTTTTCAGGGTCAGGTCCGCCCGCCTGTAAGGGCTTTTCACGGCTTAAAATCGCGTCGTCCATGGCAGGTTCTCCCTGTACGGGAAGCATGTCCGTCCAAAGCTTGGTTACACGCTCGTCCTTAGAGAAAAAGCGGTGTCCGCCGATATCCATACGATAACCCTTATAGGTCGCTGTACGCGAAATACCGCCGACAAAATTTTCCGTTTCCAAAATAATCGGCTTGATATCCGTGGATTTCGTCAAAAGCTCGTATGCAGCCGTAAGCCCTGCGGGCCCCGCGCCGATGATAATCGCGATTTTTTCTCTCATAAAGTTCCTCCGCCCTATAGTACTCCATTATAACTATTATACTACTTATCCCATCAAAAGTCAATACCTACATAAAAATATCCACCCGCTTAACGCGGGTGGATAACTTTCAATTAAAGTACGTTATCTTCCGTTTCCTCTTCAACCACAGGAGCCGCCGCGGGAGCGGTGTTGTAGCTGCCTACGTATTGAGGGGTAATATTTTTATAAGCCTTTGTACCCGTACCTGCGGGGATAAGCTTACCGATAATAACGTTTTCTTTCAAGCCGACGAGGTAATCTCTCTTGGTGCGGATAGCCGCCTCAGTGAGCACTCTCGACGTTTCTTGGAAGGATGCTGCAGAAAGGAAGGAATCGGTTGCGAGCGCCGCTTTGGTGATACCAAGGAGCACACGCTTTGCAAGTGCGGGTTTACCGCCGTTTGCCATCGCTTTCGCGCTTTCGTCTTGGAAGGTAACCATATCCACAAGTTCGCCGGGCAACAGGTTGGTGTCGCCTGCGTTTTCTACGCGTACCTTCTTAAGCATTTGACGAGCGTTAATTTCAACGTGCTTGTCGTTGATTTCAACGCCCTGCGAACGGTATACCGACTGTACCTGTTCAAGGATATAGTCCTGTACACCCTTGACGCCCTGTACGTGGAGAATGTCCTGAGGATATACGCTGCCCGCGTTCAAAAGCACGCCGGGGGTAACCTTTTCGCCGTTCTTAACCTTGATTTCTGCGTTGAAAGGCAAGGTGTACTCTTTCTTAACTTCGCCCGTTGCTTCGTCGCATACCTTGATATGCTTAGAACCGTCGGAGTCGTCAATGGAGATAACGCCTTCCACTTCGCAAATGGTTGCGCAGCCTTTCGGCTTTCTAACTTCAAACAATTCTTCGACACGGGGAAGACCTTGCGTGATATCCCCCGTCGCTGCGATACCGCCCGTGTGGAAGGTACGCATGGTAAGCTGGGTACCGGGTTCACCGATGGACTGCGCCGCAATCGTACCGACTGCTTCGCCGACCTGTACGGGAAGGGTGGTTGCCATGTTCTTACCGTAGCACTTCGCGCAAACGCCGAATCTCGAAGAACAGCCGAAGATACTTCTAATCGATACTTCGGTAAGACCTGCCGCAACGATTGCGTCCGCTTCCTTTTCATCGATAAAGCCGTTCATGCTAACAAGCACTTCGCCCGTTTCGGGGTGAACGATATCTTCCGCCGCGAAACGACCCAAAATTCTCGATTTCAAACCTTCGATTTCTTTTCCTACGCTGTCGTAGATTGCCTTAACGGGCATGCCTTGAGGCTTTCTGCCTGCGCAGCAATCCTCTTCACGAACGATGATTTCGTGGGATACGTCTACAAGACGACGGGTAAGATAACCAGAGTCAGCCGTCTTCAATGCCGTGTCGGTCAAGCCTTTACGACCGCCGTGCGAGGAAATGAAGTATTCGAGAACGGACAAG
>JAZUQM010000037.1:0-17718 GCA_045605705.1 Candidatus Scatosoma sp. | reverse complement strand
TCACCCGCTTACCCGACGGCTACGATACCATGCTGACAAACAACGGCGCCAACCTTTCGCAAGGTCAAAGGCAGCTTTTGTCCATTGCGCGCGCGGCGGTTGCCGACCCTCCCGTGATGATTTTGGACGAGGCAACCTCGTCTATCGATACTCGTACCGAGGCGCTTGTTACCGACGGTATGGATAAGCTCATGCACGGCAGAACGGTATTCGTTATCGCGCATAGACTTTCCACCGTACGCAATTCCAACGCGATTATGGTGCTTGACCACGGCAGAATTATCGAACGCGGTACGCACGAACAGCTTATTGAACAGAAAGGTGTATATTATCAGCTTTACACGGGTGCTTTCGAGTTAGAGTGAAGTTTTTGCCCTTTGGCAAAAGATAAGTTTGCCTAACGGCAAGAGAAGTTTTGTAAGCAAAGTGAAGTTTGCCCTTGTAGGGCAAGTTATTGCTATTCTTAATAACAGCCACAACTTTTTTATAAAGTAAAAAAACTTCACTGCGGTGAAACCGCAACTTCTCTTATCCAAGATAAATTTCACTTTTACGAAGTAAAAACTTCACCAAAAAAACCTCGCCTTTGGCGAGGTTTTTCTTATAACAGTTTCTCTTCTATTAAATTCAATCCCAAATCGTTTATCATGTTTTCTGCAAGCCGTTCGGGGTAGCTATCCCGTAAATGGCTGGGGTCGTGCGCGTCTATGCCAAGTACGACGTCGTTGCCTACTTTTGCCGCAATCTCAAAGAATTTACGGTTAGGGTAGGGGCGGTTTTCCCGAACCCCCAAAAGATTGATTTCCAAGGGGATATTCAATTTCTTCGCGCCCTCGCAAAGTCTTGTGTATTCGCGCTCAACCGCCTCTTTGGAAAAACGGAACCCGGGCAGGTCGGGGTGGGCAAGATAGAGGAAATGCCCCGTGGC
The DNA here is from genome assembly GCA_045605705.1 of Candidatus Scatosoma sp. Taxonomy (GTDB): domain Bacteria; phylum Bacillota; class Clostridia; order Christensenellales; family Borkfalkiaceae; genus Scatosoma. The sequence continues at coordinate 16,790 of JAZUQM010000037.1, read as the reverse complement.
AAGCCCCTCTAACACCTGCGAAACGTACGCTTCCAGCATTTTATCCTCGCTTTGACGGGGGGCGTAGAGCAGGGAAAGCTCGTTGCCGATAAAGTGCTGTCCCATAATCAAGTAATCGGGATTTACTTGGTTCAAAAATTCCATTTCGCGTGCGTGGAATTCGGGGTAATACTCCAATTCAAACCCGCAAAGGATTTCAATATCCTTGGCATATTCCTTTTTTAACGCACGGATAGAACGGGCGTATTCGTGCAGCTCGTCTACTTCCATGCGATAGGTGGAATAATAATCGGTATTCGGGAAAAGGTAGGGGGCATGGTCGGAAAAACCGAGGGTTTTCAAACCTGCCTTAATCGCTTGCTCGACGTATTTTCTATCCTTTCCCTCTGCGTGCTTGCAGCGTTTTGTGTGCGTATGATAGTTATATAACATACTTAAATTATATCGAGATTTTTTCAAGTTGTCAACCGTAATGTAGCGAAAACCTTGCAATTTAGAAAAGAATGTGCTATAATACCTTTTGAATTTATAAAAAGGACGAACGAAACCTTGAATAACGAATATTTTTCCTTTGAAGTGATAAAAACCGACCCTGAAACAGGGGCGCGCGCGGGGATTTTGCATACTCCGCACGGCGATATCGAAACCCCCGTGTATATGCCCGTTGGTACGCAGGCGACCGTCAAGGGGGTATTTCCGCGCGATTTGAAAGAGGCGGGTTCGCAAATTATCCTTGCCAACACCTACCATTTATATATGCGCCCGGGCGACGACATTGTGAAAAAAGCAGGCGGCTTGCACAAGTTTATGAACTGGGATAAGCCCATTTTAACGGACAGCGGCGGATTTCAGGTGTTCTCGCTTGGCAAGCTCAATAAAATCACTGACGAGGGGGTAGAATTTTCTTCCAACATTGACGGAAGCAAGCACTTCTTCACCCCCGAAAAAGCCATGCAGGTAGAACAAAACCTCGGTGCGGATATCATTATGGCGTTTGACGAATGCAGCGAGTACGGCTACAACCACGCGCAGGCGGAGGCGGCAATGAAACGCACCTCGGCTTGGCTGGAGCGTTGCTATAAATTCCACGACAAGCCCGAGCAAGCTCTTTTCCCCATCGTGCAGGGGAACATGTACAAGGATTTGCGCGGAGAGAGCCTGCGCCGCACCCTGCCCTTTGTCAAGCACGGGATTGCGATCGGCGGTTTGTCCGTAGGCGAACCCAAGCCGATTATGTATGAAATGCTCGATTATCTGCAACCCCTGCTCCCTACCGACGTGCCCAGATACCTCATGGGCGTAGGCTCGCCCGATTGCCTTATCGAGGGGACCTTGCGCGGTGTGGATATGTTCGACTGCGTTTTGGCGACCCGAATTGCGAGAAACGGCACGGCAATGACCTCGCATGGCAGAGTGGTCGTTAGAAACGGCAAATTCAAAGAGGATTTCTCGCCCTTGGACGACGAATGCGACTGCTATTGCTGTAAAAATTACACCAAAGCGTATTTGCGCCATTTGATTAACGTCAACGAAATGTACGGTGCAATGCTGTTAAGCTTGCATAATATCACCTTCCTGCATAAGCTTATGAAAGGGCTTCGCAATTCCATTCTCGGCGGCTACGTCAAAGAATACACGCAGGAATTTTATAAAAAATACGGCGGCGAAGGCAAATGGTAAAGAGGGATTTTGCCCTCTTTTTCATTTTTAGTCAAAACTTTCCCGAAAACGCTTGACAAACGGTCTATTCAGTGATATCATTTTGATATCAACAAACAAAAACGAGGAGTTTTTATGTTAGTTATTCGAAATTTAAGTAAGAGCTACGGGGAGAAAAAGGCGGTCGATGATTTAAGCCTGCAAATCAAGGCGGGGGAAATTTGCGCGTTTATCGGGCATAACGGCGCAGGGAAAACGACCACCTTGAAGGCATGCTGCGGCATTTTGGGCTTTGAAGAGGGGGAAATCCTCGTGGACGGCGTTTCCGTCAAGGAAAATCCCTTGGAATGCAAGAAAAAGATTGCCTATATACCCGATAACCCCGATTTATACGGCTTTATGACGGGGATACAGTACCTCAACTTCGTGGCGGATATCTACGGTGTGCCTGCGGATTTACGCGCGGCGCGCATTAAAAAATACGCGGACGCGTTGGAGCTTACCTTTGCGCTTGCACAAAACGTTTCCACCTATTCGCACGGTATGAAGCAAAAGCTTGCGGTAATCTCCGCGCTCATTCACGCGCCCAAGCTCGTGATTATGGACGAACCCTTCGTGGGGTTAGACCCTAAGGCGGCGCATACCTTTAAGGAGCTTATGCGGGAAATCTGCCAAGAGGGCGGCGCGATTTTCTTCTCCACGCACGTGTTGGACGTGGCGGAAAAGCTGTGCGACAAGGTCGCTATCATCAAGGGCGGAAAATTGATAAAAGAGGGTACCATGGACGAGGTGAAAGGGGATACCAGCCTTGAAGAGGTCTTCCTCGAGCTGGTGGATTGACATGATTAAGGCATTACTTAAAAAAGAGTGGCTTGCAACACTGTCTTTCTTCGTGCAAGGCAAGAACGGCAAGAGAAGGTCGAACGGCGCAATCCTCGGCTTTGCAGTGCTTATGATATACGCCTTCGGCGCAATGGGGGCTATGTTTTGGCTCATGGCAGAGAGCTTATGCGCGCCGCTTGTGGGCGCGGGTATGGACTGGCTGTATTTTGCGTTTATGGGCACGATTGCGAGTGGGCTCGGCGTAATCGGCGGGGTGTTTACCGCAAAGGCGAAGCTCTACGACGCCAAAGATAACGATTTGCTGTTTGCCATGCCTATTCCCTCTTGGGTGATTTTATTCACGCGCGCGCTAGGGCTGTATCTTTATACCCTGCTGTTCGAGGCGTTGGTGTTCGTGCCTGCCGTGATACAGTATTTTTTGGTTGCCAGCCTTTCGTTTGCGAGCGTAGTTTCCTGTATCGTAATTTTACTGCTCATGCCCTTGCTGGCGCTGGCGCTTGCCTGCCTTTTGGGGCTGCTTTTGGCTTGGATATCGGCGAAATTGCCGTATAAAAACCTATTTACCCTTTTGGGCGTTGCCGTCTTTATGACCTTGTACATGGTGCTGTACAGCAAAATGAACGAATATCTCACGTTCGTGATTGCCAACGGCGAGGCGGTAGGGGCGACCATGAAAACCTTTCTTTATCCCTTCTCGCAGCTTGGGTATGCGGCGGCGGGGAATATGCTTTCGTTGGCGCTGTTCGCGTTAATGTTCGGCGGGTGTTTTGCGCTTGTGTATCTCTTCCTTTTCAAGACCTATTTCAAGGTGGCTACCATGAAACGCGGCGAGCGCAAGCCCAAGTACAAAGCCAAAAAAGAACGCGCGGCTTCTCCCTTCTCGGCGTATTTTAGAAAGGAATTTTTACAGTTTATCAAAAGTCCCACGTATATGCTCAACGCATCCATGGGTACGCTCATTGCATTGATAGCCGCGGTGCTTATGGCAATCAACGGCGACTTTTTCGGCATGAGCGCGGAAAGCATTTCCGTGTTGCCTGGGTTAAAAGAAAATATAGGGCTAATCGTTTGCGTGGTCGTTTGCTTTATGGCGTCGTCGAATACGATTGCAGCTTGCACGGTTTCCTTGGAAGGGGAAAAACTTTGGCTGCCCCAAAGCTTGCCTATCCCTGGATGGACGGTACTCAAAGCGAAACTGGCGCTGCACTTTGTCATGACGGCAATCCCGTCCGCGTGCTTTGCTTTGGCGGCGGGGCTGTGTATTCAGCTCTCGTGGGGTTGGACGGTTGCGGCAATTTCAGCGGCTATCCTTTCTTCGGCACTGTTTGCGTGTATGGATTTGGCAATTAATCTAAAATTCCCCTCTCTTCGTTGGACGAGTGAAACGGCGGCGGTCAAGCAAAGCGTTTCCGTTCTCCTTGCGATGTTCGGCGGCTGGGGGGCGGCGCTGTTGCCCGTCGGTGGGTTCTTCCTCTTTGGAAAATACTTGCCCGCGTGGGCGTATGCGTGTATCTGCCTTAGTTTACTCTTTGCGGCTGCCGTCTGCCTTTGCATATGGCTGAAAAAACGGGGCACGAAAATTTTTAAGGAGCTTTCGGTGTAACTATGGAAAATATTATCGTAATCAATAACCTTTACAAAAACTACGGCGAAGTGAAAGCCGTGCAAAACCTCTCCTTCCGCGTTAAGAAAGGGGAGTTGTTTGCGTTTTTGGGCTTGAACGGCGCGGGCAAGAGTACGACCATTTCGATTATGTGCGGTCAGCTCAAAAAGGACGGGGGAAGCGTAGAAATCGACGGAAAGAATATCGACGACAATCCCGCCGATATCAAGCGTGAGCTTGGGGTTGTGTTCCAGAACTCCGTTTTGGATAAGCCGCTTTCGGTCGAGCAAAACCTCAAAACCCGCGCGGCGTTATACGGCATAGAGGGGGAGGCGTTTGAAAAGCGCTTAAAAGAGCTTAGCGATACCTTTGATTTATGGGATATCCTAAAACGCCCCATCGGCAAGCTTTCGGGCGGACAAAAACGTCGTGTGGACGTGGCGCGCGCGCTTATCCACAAGCCGTCCATTCTTATCTTGGACGAGCCGACGACGGGGCTTGACCCCCAAACGAGAAAAGCGGTATGGGAAATTATTGAAAATCTTAGAAAAACGGAAAACATGACCGTCTTTTTGACCACCCATTACATGGAAGAGGCGGCGGACGCCGACTACGTCGTGATCCTCGACGCGGGACAAATCGCAGCCGAGGGGACACCGTTGGAGCTGAAAAATGAGTTCACCGGGGATTACATTTCCCTGTACGGCGTGGAAGAGGAGCAGGTAAAAGCGCTGGGCAAACCCTATGAAAAGACGTCGGACGGTTACCGCGTGGAGGTGGAAAATACGGGGGAGGCGACCTCGTTTATCCTTAAATATCCTGAGCTTTTCGTGGACTACGAAATCGTCAAGGGAAAGATGGACGACGTTTTCTTGGCGGCTACGGGTAAGACTTTGGGAGGTACAAACGCATGAAAGAGAGTAGCATGTATGAGATGAAAGCGTGCGGCGCAATGGTGAAACGCAACGTGAATATGTTCTTTAAGGACAAGGGCACGTTCTTTACTTCGCTCATTACCCCCATAATTTTGCTTGTATTATACGCAACCTTTTTATACAACGTATACGAGGACAGCTTTGCAAGCGCGTTCCCGCCCGGAATGCCCGTGGATCAGGAATTGCTTAGCGGGCTTGTCGGGGGGTTACTTCTCGCCTCGCTTTTGGCGGTAAGCGGCGTAACCGTGCCTTTTTGCGCGAACTTATTCATGGTGCAAGACCGCGTAACGGGCGCGCGAAACGATTTCTCCATTACGCCGATGAAACCGCATTCTATCGCCATTTCCTATTACTTGGCGACAGTTATCAACGGGTTAATCGTGTGTCTTGTAGCGCTCGGCGCAGGACTTATCTATCTTGCCTGTATCGGTTGGTACTTATCCGCAGCGGACGTGGCGCTCCTTGTCTTGGACGTGGTGCTTTTGGTACTGTTCGGTACGGCGCTTTCCTCGGTGATTTGCTATCCCTTGCAATCGCAGGGCGCAATGTCGGCGGTGGGTACGATCGTGAGCGCGGGCTACGGCTTTATTTGCGGGGCATATATGCCCATTTCGCAGTTCGGGGCAGGTTTGAGGAATGCTTTGGGGTTCTTGCCCGGGACGTACGCGACTTCGCTTATCAAAAATCACGCGCTCCAAGGCGTGTGCGAGGAATTCACCGCGCAGGGCTATCCTGCCGAGGCGGTAAAGGGAATCAAGGACGTCGCCGATTGTAATTTGTACTTTTTCGACACAGCCGTGCAGCCTTGGGTATCGTACACGGTGCTTGTAGGGGCAATCGTCCTGCTCGTGGGGGTGTTCGTGCTCATGAACGTTTTGAGCGCGCGGACGAAAACCAAGCGTGAAAAATAAGTGAAATAGGGAAAAATTGCTATTTTACCTTGAAAATCGCTTGCCAAAAATGTGAAAAACAGCTATCATAGAAATAGAATTTTAAGTATCAAGGAGAAAATATGATGTTTAATTTATTAACCGAAGGCGGACAGGGCAGCGGCGCAGGCTCTTGGATCGTGATGCTCGTGCTGATTGCAATTATCGTGGTGTTCATGGTATTCAACAGACGTTCGCAGGCGAAAAGACAGCAGGAAACGATGGATATGCTCAATGCAATCCAACCTGGCAACAAGGTAAAGACGATTGGCGGTATTTGCGGCGTAGTCGTTGAGGTTTGTCCCGAGGATAACACTTTTGTTTTGGAAACGGGTACGGAAGCAAGCGGCAAGTCCTATATCAAGTTCGACAAGCAAGCCGTATATCAAACGGACGCGGTAGCTAAGAAAGCGGAAGAGGCTCCCGCTGAAGAAAAGGCAGAAGAAACTCCCGTAGAGGAAGCTCCTTTTGAAGAAGTAGCTGCGCCTGCGGAAGAAACCGTAGAAGAAAAAACGGAAGAATAAAGAATAAACACCTTCGCATAGGATAATGCGGAGGTGTTTTTTTATGCGTAATGAAAGTTCGTTTGACGGTGGGTTTTGCGTGGTAAAGGGTGCTGCCCTCGCCCTTGCCCTGTCTTTTTTGACGACAGTGGTGTTCGCGGTGATTTTGCGTTTCGCAAGCGGCGGTGAAAGGCTTGTTTATCCTATTACCCAAACCTTGAAGGCGTTATCCCTTTGTATTGGCGCTTTGGTGTTCGTGCGAGGGGAGAAGGGTTGGTTAAAAGGTATGGGCGTAGGGCTAGTGTTTACTGCCCTTTCCTATCTTGCGTTTTCCTCGCTGGGCGGAGATTTTTCCCTTTCGTGGCTGATTATCGTGGAGCTTGCCATTTCGCTTACCATAGGCGCGCTTGGGGGGATTGTAGGCGTGAATTTGAAGTAAAATTTGCTTTTACGTAGTAAAACTGTAAAAAGTTATAACAAAGTGCTTGCAATTTTGCGAAATTTGTATTATAATGGTAACACAAATTCAAATTATCGGGAGGATATTATGATTAAAACGATCGCAAAACCCGCTGAAAAGAAAGTTACCGCTTGCGGTGAATGCAGAAGCACCTGTCAGTCCGCTTGCAAAACGAGCTGTACGGTTGGCAACCAATCCTGCGAAAGAGTTACCCGCGAAGAAAAAATCGAACGCAGATAATTTTTGCAAAGCAAAAAACGGCGCGCGTAAGTATACGCGCCTTTTTTGTTGTTTAGGCTCACACAGGGCCTAAGGAGAGGACTTTTATGATTCACGTATTCAATTACAAAGACAAAAATTACATATACGACGTCGGCAGCGGCAGCTTGCACGAGTGCGATAAGACTACCGCCGACTACCTCAAAGCCAAAGAAGAGGGTGAGGACGTCGATATTACCTATATCACGGACGAGCAAATCAAGGAAATCCTTGCGGACGTGGAAGGGTTGAAAGAGCAAGGCTTGCTCTTCAAAGAAGAGGTGAGCGCTTACCCCGTGAAAAGTAACGAGGTCAAAGCGCTTTGTATCCATATTTGCCACGACTGCAACTTCCGTTGCAGATATTGCTTTGCGGACGAGGGCGCGTACCATTCCAAGCGCGAGTCCATGAGCTTTGAAACGGCGAAAGCCGCGGTGGACTTTCTAATCGAAAACAGCGGGCATAGAAAGGTCTTGGAAATGGACTTCTTCGGCGGCGAACCGCTTATGAACTTTGACGTTTTGAAAAAGACGGTGTACTACGCAAAAGAGGCGGGGGCGAAGGCGGGAAAGAAATTCCTCTTTACCACCACCACCAACGCGTTACTCCTTTCGGACGAAGTAATCCAGTTCTTCAACGAGGAAATGGAGAACGTCGTACTCTCTTTGGACGGGCGGAAGGAAATCCACGACGCCATTAGAAAATCTATCAACGGCAAGGGCACGTTCGACCTTATCATTGATAAAATCAAGAAATTCATTTCCATGCGCGGGGATAAGAGTTATTACGTCCGCGGTACGTTCACGGCGAAAAACCTTGACTTTGCAAAAGACGTACTCTTTATCGCCGACCAAGGCGTGGATTCCATTTCCATGGAACCCGTAGTAACGGAAATACCCGATTTGCAAATCACAAACGAGCATTTGCCTCAAATCGAAAAGGAATACGAAAACCTTTGCGACGAGTATTTGGAAAGATACGCAAACGGCAAGGGCTTTAATTTCTTCCATTTCAACGTGGATTTGGAGGGCGGACCCTGCCTTTCCAAGCGCGTTTCGGCGTGCGGGGCGGGCAACGAGTATTTCTCGGTTGCGCCTAACGGCGATTTGTATCCCTGCCATCAGTTCGTAGGGGATAATGATTTTTGCATGGGCAGCGTGTACGAGGGTATCGTGCGTACGGATATCCGCGAGAGGTTCAAAAACTCTTGCTTATTCACCCGTAAAAAGTGCGGGGACTGTTTTGCAAAGTTCATTTGCTCGGGCGGGTGCAACGCCAACAACTATCATTACAACGGCGATATCGACGAACCGTACGAGGTTACCTGCGGAATGATGAAAAAGCGTATTGAGTGCGCTATGCATATACTTGCGGAAAAGAAACTTTTGAAGTGAAGTTTACTTCGTAAAAGTGAAGTTTATCTTCGATAAGAGAAGTTGCGGCTACGCCGCAGTGAAGTTTTTTACTTTGTAAAAAATTGTGGCTATTATTAATAATGGCAATAACTTGCCCAAGGGGCAAACTTCACTTTGTTTACAAAACTTCGTTTGCGATAGCAAACTTCACTTTGCCCTCGGGCAAAACTTCACTTTTTTTCAAAAAAATGCGCAAAAGCGCAAAAAAATCGTCAACGCCGAGTGTTATGGCTTGACGGGCTCTATTAAAATAAGGTATAATAAGGAAGTATAATCGTATTTTGGGGACAAACCCCGAAAGACAACAGGAGGCTTTTTACAATGGGCAAAAAGAAATCGATTGTATTGATGGTTTTGCTCACCATCGTCATCGTCGTATTATGCGCGATTACGGTATTCCCTAGCTTTGCCATTCCCGGAACGGCGAAGATTTGGAATCCCGCTGTGCTTCAATACGACCTCGGTACGGACCTTGGCGAAGGATACTATGCGTATTACTATCCCGAGGGTGTTATTCCCGAATCCGAGTATAAAAATCTTGCCGAAGAGGATCAGGCAAATTACGTACGCCACGGCGGCTTGTACTTGAGTACGAACGGCGAACTTAACGTGATTTCCGGCGACGAAGTAACGGCGGAATTTGAGGAAAACTTCGCGAAAGCGACTGCGGAAATTACCGCGCGTTACGAGTCGAAAGGGTATTCCGATTACTGTGTATCCGTCGTAGACGACTACGCGCTTAAAATCCAGCTTCCCGGCTATGAAATCGCAAACGGTGAAACGTCTGCGTTCCAAAGCGTTTCCAGCACCCTGAACCTTTTTAAGGAAACGGGCGATTTGGAAATCAAGCTTGGCGACTCCCCGGTAGAGCTGCGCAAGGATCACGAAGTAAACGAAATTATCAAGAGCTTTTCCGTATACACGAAGTATGAAACGGCGTTCTTGCAAGTTAAGTTTACCTCTATCGGCGAAGAGATGATTAAGGCGTATAAGGAAGGCTACGACGCGGCTGCTGAATCCGCGCAAAAGCTTTCTATCGTACTTGGCGAGCAGACCTTTGAAATCGACCCTACGCAGCACATCGACACCAAGAACGTGGTGAAATACCCCTTGGCATACGAGTCCTCCGTGCACAATGCGGAGTCGATGGTAATTTTGTGTAATTCCGTGCTTGAAAACGGCGGTTTTGATATTTCCTTCCGCGAAGTGGCAAGCAGCGAAATCCGCACCTTCCAGCCTGCTTACGGCAAAAACACGCTTACCTTACTCTTCATCGCTTTGGCGGTGGTTGTTGTAGCGTTGATTGCGTTTGCCATCGTGAAAATGGGCGGGTTTGGTGTTGCAAATGCCTATTCCTTGGTTACCTATCTGCTTATCACCGCGCTCTTCTTCGCGTTCATTACCGAGGGCGTATTCGAGGTTAGCTTGGGTACGGTGCTTGTGTTTGTGATGGGTATGGTGCTGATCACCGTGCTTAACTTGAAGGTGTATAAAGCCATTAAGGCGGAATTTGCGCTTGGTAAGACGGTGGAATCCTCCGTTAAGGGCGGATATAAAAAGACCCTTTGGGGGATGGTGGACCTTTATGCGGTGCTCGGTCTTGGCGCGGCTGCGCTTCTTATCGGCACGGCAGGTTTGCAGGCACTTGCTTGGCAGGCACTCCTGTGCGTAGCGGCGGGGGCGTTCTGTTCCTTGCTGTGGACGCGCGTGGTAAGCTACATGCTTATGTCCGCAAGTAAAAATAAATACGGCTATTTCCGCTTGGTAAGGGAGGATGACGACGATGAGTAAGTTTTTGAAAAAAGCCGTGAAGAAGCCCGGCGTTATCTCTATCGTGGTTGCCGCAATTTTAGCGGTGGCGATTGTCGTAGCGGTCGTTTGCGGCGTAACGGGTAACGGCGTATTCAACAGCAGCAAGCTGGTGGAGGATTGCCAAACGATTACCGTAACCGTGGATCAAACCACCTACTTGACCAAACTGGATGAGGTAGAGAAGGTTTGCGAGGACGCGTTTGGCGATACGAAAATTTCCTATACACTGAAGGGCGAAATGTCCGGTGCGGAAAACGAGCTTGTTTACGTGTTCGACAAAGACGAGGATTTGACGGAAGAAAAGAAAGCGCTTGAAGACGCCTTCGACGCGCTTGTGAAAGGCGATTGGAAAGGTTCGTTTGTTACCGTATCCGCGAATACCGAAGAGGTAGAGGCGGTGCTTGCAAAGCATTACGTACTCCGCGGCGTTATTGCGGGCGTCGTAATGATGGTACTCGTGTTTGCGTATATTGCTTTACGCTACGGCTTGGGCTTGGGTTTGCTTGCCCTTCGCTCTACCCTTGTAGGCACGGTGCTTACCGCGATGCTTATCGCGCTTTCCCGTATCCCCGTAACCGTATCCATTTCCTACGTATTTGCGGTGGCGGCTTTACTCTCCGCCCTTGCGACCGTGTTCGTGCTGAACAAATTCCGCGCGGATAAGGAAACCGAGGATTTTGCAAACGAAGAAGTGCTTTACTTCACCGCAATTGGCGGCGCTGCGCTTGTTGTTATCGGTGCAATTGCTACGGGCGGTGTTAGATGGTTTGCTTTGGCTGCGCTTATTGCGCTTATCGTTGCGGCGTTTATCGGGTTGCTTTACGCACCTGCGCGCTGTCTTGAATGGAAAGCGGTTGCAGATAAGAAACCCGTTAAAGGCGCGTACGTTGGTGCAAAGAAAACTTCCGCTAAAGTAAAGAAGACTGCCGTTAAGGAAGAAACGGCTGAAGAATCCGTTGAGGAAACGGTAGAAGAAGCGGTTGAAGAAACGGTAGAGGAAACCGTGGAAGAAGTTCCCGTTGAGGAAACAGTTGAAGAAGCGGCTGAAGAAACGGTAGAGGAAACCGTAGAAGAATCCGTTGAAGAAGCGGTGGAAGAAAACGAAGAAAAAGCTCCTGCGGAAGAACCCGTAGAAGAATAAGACGTAAAAAGCAGCAGGGCGGTGGGGGCGTTGTTTCCAACCGCCCAAAATTTTATTTAGAAACACACACGTTTATTTACAGAGCGCACATGAAGAAAATTGTTCCCGAATATTCCTTTTCGGCAGAACAACTGAATATCATTTCCGAGCTTGCCCTGCAAACGGGTTATACGGAGCAAATCACGCGGATTTTATATGCACGCGGAGTAGATACCGCGGACAAAATCCGTCGTTTTATGCACCCGTCCGAGCGGAACTTTCTTTCCCCCTTTCTTATGAAAGGCATGAAAGAGGCGGTAGAGCTTATCACGCAGGCGAGGGACGAGGGACGCACCGTAGCGGTGTTCGGCGACTATGACGCGGACGGCATTTGTGCCTCTGCAATTATGTACCACGCCTTAAAGGAATTTGGTATCGATGCGCACGTGTACGTTCCTGAGCGCGTAGACGGCTACGGGCTTTCGGTAGAGGCGATCGACCGTATTTTTGAAGAATGCAATCCCGAACTGTTCATTACGGTGGACTGCGGGATTTCCTGCGCTGAGGAGGCGCAATACATTTACGAGCTTGGCTCGGACGTTATCGTAACCGACCACCACGAATTGCCGGAGATATTGCCTGACTGCATTATCGTCAATCCTAAGCTCAAGGACGATTATCCCTACGACAATCTTTGCGGCGCGGGGGTGGCGTTTAAGCTTGCTTGCGCGCTTATCGGTGAGGCGGCGTATAAATATTTGGACTTTGCGACTCTTGCAACCGTTGCAGATAGCGTACCCTTGCTTGGGGAAAACCGTGATATCGTAACCGAGGGGCTTAAACGTTTTAATACGAATATTCGTTCTTGCTTTTCTATGCTGATAGGCAAAAGCTACGACGGGATTACCGCGCAAACCTTAGCCTTTAACGTTGCGCCGAGGGTAAATGCGGCGGGACGTATGGGGGACGCGCAGGCGGCGTTTAAGCTGTTCATTTCCCAAAACGAAGCGGAAATTTATGATTTGGCGACCAAGCTTTGCTTATATAACACCGAACGCCAAAAATACTGCGACGAATTGTACACCTCGGCAAAGCGCAAACTCTTAGAAAAAGGCGCGTACGACAACGTAATTATGCTTTCGGACGAGAGCTGGAATACAGGCTTTATCGGGATTGTTGCGGCGCGTATTGCGGAAGAATACAACCGTCCTACCCTTTTGTTTGTGCACCACGGCGACATGCTGAAAGGCAGCGCGCGCAGTATCGAAAGCGTGAATATTTTCAACGCCTTGAAGAATTGCTCTGAGCATATCGAGGAATTCGGCGGGCATGCGCAAGCGGCGGGTATCAATATCAAATTTGAAAATTTTGATGCGCTGGAAAGGGCATTAAACGAGGAAATCGGCAAAACTTATACGGAAAAGGACTTTGAACAAACGATTCCCATCAGCGAAGAAATCACGGGGGCTTTCCCTGAAAAATTCGCGCGGGAGCTTGTACAAATGGAGCCCTACGGCGTAGGACACAGACGTCCCTTGTTCTCCATTTCGGCAGGGGCATGTACGGCGCGAGCGGTAAAACCCATGTCCCCGCACCTTAGTGTGAAGAGCGACTATATCGACCTCATGTACTTCTCAGGTGCAAAGAATTTGAAGATTATCGAAAGCGACGTTAGAAAGGATTTTGTCTTTGAAGTAAACCTGTCCAAGTTCAAGGGCAGGGAATATATCAAAGGCTACGTGCGCGATCTGCTTTACGATGGGCGGACAGGCCGTTCGACCGCGGAACGTATTTTTGCGAACTCTATCGCACGCTTCTATGCCCCGAACGCGGAAATCGAGCCTATCGAGCTTTCTACAGAGGAAATCAAAGCCCTCATACAAAGCAAACGGGCGGAATGTCCTTACGGGCTTTGTTTAATCGCATCGGATAGAAGGACGCTTCGTCTATATGAAGAATTAGCGGATATGGGCTGCGATTTATTCTATCCCTCGTCGAGAAATTTGGCAAATACGCTTATCGTATCCCCCGCACCCGATTGCGATCTTTCGGGTTTTAGGGATATCGTATTTTTGGATACGCCGTCCGATTTCCATATTGAGTCCATTCGGGGTAGGCAGGTATTTGTTAACCGTGAAGTTTGCGGTTATAAAATGTTTGAAACGTTGGACGTTGCAAGGGAGAGCTTGCTTGAAATATTCTCGGCTTTGCGGAGAGAGGTAAACAACCTCTACGGTCAAACGGCGGAGGAGCTTGCAAACTTTTGCGGCGGGCTGGGCTTTGATAAACGGGAGTTTATCTTTGCGCTTAACGTGTTTGAGGAGTTGGGCTTGGTATCCTTTGGAGATGGGAAGCTTACCGTATATCGTGGGGTAAAAGCCGAGCTGAACGATTCGGGAATATATAGGAAAGTTTGTTTATTACAGCAGAATTGATTTTTGTAAGAGGGAAAGATGGAACGTACGCTTGAGAAAATCAATGAAATATACGAGGGTGAAGACAGAGCGACGCTAATTAGAGCGTACACCTTTGCGCAAGAGGCGCACGCCAATCAAAAGCGCGCCTCGGGCGAGCCGTATTTTATACATCCCTGTGCCGTTGCGGATATTTTAATGGAGCTGGGGTTGGACGCCGCAACGATTGCGGCGGCGCTTTTGCACGACGTTATCGAGGATACCGACTCCACCGCCGAGGATATCAAACGGGAATTCGGCGAAGAAGTTTTGGCACTCGTTAGCAGCGTTACCAAGCTTGAGAAAATTGTTTTCAAGTCCAAAGAGGACGAAAACGCGGAAAATTTCCGTAAGATTTTCGTTGCGATGGCAAAGGACGTAAGGGTTATCATCATCAAGCTTGCCGACCGTTTGCATAACATGCGGTCCTTGAATTTCCTCTCGCATGAGCGTCAGCAACGCATGGCGAACGAGACCTTGGATATCTTCGCGCCTCTTGCCGGCAGACTTGGTATCTCGCAGGTCAAATGCGAGTTGGAGGATTTATGCTTAAAATACCTTGATCCCGAGTCCTATGAATACCTCTTATACAACATTCGCGAACGCTTATCCGAGCGCAAGGAGTTCGTAAACGGTATCGTGGAAGAGTTAAGAGAACTCATGAACGCGGACGGAATAGAGGGGGAAGTATTCGGCAGACCTAAGCATTTTTATTCCATCTATAAAAAAATGAAGAACAAGGGCAAAACTCTTGACCAAATTTACGACTTGACGGCGGTGCGCGTTATCGTCAAGGATATTAAGGAATGCTACACCGTCCTTGGCAGAATCCATGAAAAATGGAAGCCCATCCCGGGGCGCATTAAGGACTATATCGCGACCCCTAAGCCCAACAAGTATCAATCCCTGCATACCACGGTTATGACGAGATACGGTCAGCCGTTCGAGATTCAAATTCGTACGGAGGAAATGCACCGCATTGCGGAATTTGGTATCGCGGCGCACTGGAAATATAAAGAGGGCAAGACGGAGGAAGAAAATACCAACTTTGAAAACCGCCTTACCTGGCTTAGAGAAGTGATGGAATGGCAGGGGGATTTGAAGGATTCCAAGGAGTTTATCGACGCCCTCAAAACGGAGCTGTACAGCCACGAGCTTTTGGTGTTCACCCCTAGGGGCAAGGTCATTTCGCTGCCTCCCGAGGCTACGCCTATTGACTTTGCGTACGCCATTCACTCGGAGGTCGGCAACCGCTGTACGGGCGCAAGAGTTAATTCCAAAATCGTGCCCTTGACCACTAAGCTTGAAGTGGGGGACGTGGTGGAAATTATCACCTCGCCTAACTCTAAGGGCCCTTCGCGAGATTGGTTAAAATTCATAAAATCGTCCAGTGCAAAGGCGAAAATCCGTCAATTTTATAAAAACGAGCTCAAGGACGAGAATATCCGTATCGGGCAAATCAAGCTTGAGGACGAGGCAAAGAAAAAGGGCTTTACCTTAAACACCCTCTTGAACGAGGAAAGCTTTAAGCGTATCAGCGAACGGTTCTCGTTCAACGAACAAGCGGAAATGTTTGCGGCGGTAGGTTACGGCTCTATCTCCGTTAACCAAGTTTTATTCAAGCTAATTGATTTTTACCGTAAGGAAACCCCGACGGCGTTTGAGGTACATGCAGGAAACGGTAAAGCGCCCGGCGGCGTGCTTATCAACGGTCAAACGGGCATGCTGGTGCATTTTGCAGGCTGCTGCTCGCCAGTACCCGGGGACGAAATCGTGGGGTATACCTCGCGTGGGCGCGGGGTGGTTGTGCACCGTTGCGACTGTCCTAACCTCAAAGGCGTGGATAAGGGAAGATTGCTTTCCGCGTCTTGGCAAATCGAGGCGGGCGCGAAGCAAAGATATAACGCCAACATTGCCATTCGCGCGGTTGACCAAGGCGCGGCGCTCTCCATGCTTTCGCAGGTGGTTGCCGAATTAAAGCTGTCCATTACCATGGTCAACGGCAGAATTGACAAAAATCACGACGCAGTATTAGAGGCGTCCATTTCCCTGACGGATATCAGCGAAGTCGATTTGCTAATTAAGAAAATGCAGGCGGATAAGCGGATATATAAAGTGCACCGTATTACTTCTTTATCGTGATAAAGAGTGAATTGTGAACTTCGTTCACGTGAAACGTAGGTGAATAGTCCCTGACGGGACGTGAATTGTCTTGCAAAGCAAGACGTTGTGGAAATATTACAATAACGCCGACGAAGTCGGCAATTCACGAACGCATAGCGTTCAATTCATGGCGATAGCCAATTCATGAAAAGCATAGCTTTTCAATTCACTTTTTAAGAGGTCCTTATGCAAATTATCACCATCTATCCCCGCGGGTTTGGGGCGAACGCTTACGCCTTAACCGAGGACGGCGTAAACGCCGTCGTTATCGACCCTGCGGGCAGTAAAGTAGAAAGCGAACTTATCAAACGCGGGCTTGTGCCCGCGTACGTGCTTTTAACCCACTGTCATTTCGACCACGTGGGCGGGGTTGCCGCGCTTCAACAAAGCGGTGCGAAAGTCCTTTGCTCGGCAAAGACGAAAGCGCTTATCGGCACTTCCGCAGACCTGTTCGATATGGCAGGCATGCCTCGCGCTCCTTTTACCGTAGACGAAACCTTTACGGAGAATGAGGAGAAAACGCTTTGCGGTATGCAGATAAAAGCAATCCCCACCCCGGGGCATACGGCGGGCAGCGTTTGCTACCTTGTAACGGATAACGAGGGGGGCAAAGTCGGAGGCCAAGCGGTCTTAGGAA
>JAZUQM010000036.1:0-2441 GCA_045605705.1 Candidatus Scatosoma sp. | reverse complement strand
ATGAAATGGCTTGTTCCTGCAAAAGAACGTAAAATTAAAATGAAGCCTTTGCGCCAAGTAAGCAAGGTGGAAAAGATTATTTTCCCTATCTTGGTTACGCTTGTCGTAGGTTGTTTATTGCCCGATGCAGTTCCTCTTTTGGGTATGTTGATGCTTGGAAACCTTTTGAAAGAATCGGGTGTATGTGATAGACTTTCTTCGCAAGCGCAAAACGGACTTATGAACAGCGTCACGATTTTCCTCGGTGTTTCCGTCGGTTGTAAGGCGTTTGGCGGAACGTTCTTGCAGTTGCAAACATTGATGATTATCGGGCTTGGGCTTGTCGCATTCTCTTGCGGTACGATTGGCGGTTTGCTCATGGGCAGACTTATGTGCAAGCTCTCGGGCGGTAAAATTAATCCGCTTATCGGTAGCGCAGGCGTTTCCGCCGTACCCATGGCGGCGCGTATTTCCGAAGACGTGGGGCGCGAAGAAGACCCCAGTAACCATCTTTTGATGCATGCTATGGGTCCCAACGTTGCAGGCGTAATCGGTTCTGCAATAGCAGCGGGGTTCTTAATTTCCTTATTCTAAACTATGAGGTAAAACTGTATGGATATAAAATTTGAAAATAGAAAGGTCATGCTGACCGAAACGATTTTGCGCGATGCACATCAATCGCAGGCTGCAACGAGAATGCGTATTGATGAAATGTTGCCCGTTTTGGAACAACTTGATGAAATCGGGTATTATTCGATTGAAGCTTGGGGCGGTGCAACATTCGACAGCTGCTTGCGCTTTTTGAACGAGGACCCTTGGGAGCGTTTGAGAACGCTTAAAGCGCACTTAAAAACGCCCATACAAATGCTTTTGCGCGGGCAAAACCTGCTTGGATATCGCCATTATGCCGACGACGTAGTAGAAAAGTTTGTTGCAAAATCCATTGAAAATGGGGTAGGTGTTATTCGTGTATTCGACGCGTTAAACGACCCGAGAAATTTAGAAGTTTCGATGAAGGCCATTAAAAAATATGGCGGCGTTTGCGAAGCGACTATTTGCTACACTAGCGCGATTGTCGACGGCAAAGAAGTATTCACAAACGAGTATTTCGTGAATCTTGCTAAGCAGCTTGAGGAAAGGGGCGCGGATAATATTTGCTTAAAGGATATGGCAAACTTGCTTTTGCCTTTCAAAGCATACGAGCTTATTAAAGACCTCAAGGCGGCGCTTAAACCCACGACAAAAATTCATTTGCATACGCACAATACGACAGGTACGGGCGACATGGTATACCTCATGGCGATTCTTGCGGGGGTAGATATTGTAGATACGGCGCTTTCGCCTCTTGGCAACGGAACTTCTCAGCCTGCCACCGAACCTTTGGTTGCAACGCTTAAAGGTACGCCTTATGATACGGGAATTGACATCAATAAGCTTTTGCCTATTGTAAAGCATTTCAAAACGGTAGAAAAACGTCTTATTGACGATAAAATCCTTAATCAAAAATCTAAAGGCATCGACGTTAATACTTTGTTGTATCAGGTCCCTGGCGGTATGCTTTCCAATCTTATCAATCAGCTTGAAAAGGCAGGAAAAGCGGATAAGCTTATGGAGTGTCTTGCTGAAGTTCCTAACGTTAGAAGGGATTGCGGGTATCCGCCTCTCGTTACACCGTCCTCACAAATTGTTGGTACGCAAGCCGTGCTTAACGTGGTAATGGGAGAGCGTTATAAAATGGTTACAAAGGAAACAAGAGATTTATTTGCAGGTAAATACGGTACGCTTCCTATGCCCTTAAATGAAGAGGTTGCACCTAAAGTATTGAGTGGCGCAGAAAGAATTACCTGTAGGCCTGCGGATTTGTTGCAACCTGAATACGAAGCTATTAAAAAGAAAGTTGTGGAACTTGGTTATTATGAAAAGGAAGAGGATGTTCTCTCCTATGCAGTATTTGAACAGGTTGCGGAAAATTTCTTCAAGTGGCGTACAGCGCAAAAAGACGGGGTAGACCGCGATCTAGTAAAATCCGCTGTTTATCCTGTATAATCCATATTCATGAAACAAATGTCGTGAAACAGCAATACGCAACCGATGTAAATGTCGGTTGCGTAACTTTATTAATTTTTTTCAAAGTTCCACTTATTGTGAAACAAATAATGTGAAACAATGCAATTGGGCGTTTTTAACGTAGAGTTGGTTTGGTCATAAAAAGGTCATAGGATTATGAAAACAGTATGTATAATCGGCGGAGGGGCTGCTGGGCTTATGGCGGCTTATGCAGCTGCTAAAAATGGGCATAAGGTTTTACTTTTCGAGAAAAATGAAAAACTCGGGAAGAAAATTTATATCACGGGAAAAGGAAGATGTAATTTTACCAATGCTACTTCTCCTGAGGATTTTTTACAAAACGTTGTTCGAGGTAAAAAATTTTTGACTGGCGCAATTTACGCATTCTCTCCTCA
>JAZUQM010000035.1:0-7185 GCA_045605705.1 Candidatus Scatosoma sp. | reverse complement strand
CGTTCCAACTGGAGAACCGCCGATAAACATTAAAAACAAACAAAGAATTGCCGAGGCATTGGTCAAGTTTTCCTGCGGAATGGTTGCAAAACCCGCCGTTCTCGTTGTTATGGATTGGAAAAAGGATACCTGTATTTTATCAAAGAGGGAATAATTGGCTATCGTCAGGGGATTCGTATACTCTAAGATAAAAATAGCGGTTGCTCCACCCAAAATAAGCACCAGTGTTGCCGATAATGCAATCTTACTATGCAGGGTTAACCGACGCAAGCATTTCAGCTTTTCTTTTTTTAAGTTTTTTAATACGCGTAATATATCCCACCAAACGATATACCCGATACCGCCTAAAACGATTAAAAAACTCGTAACGGTATTAACCCAAGGATTTAACGCGTAATTACAAAGACTATTTTCCGCAATAATATCTATCCCTGCGTTGCAAAAAGCTGAAATCGAATTGAATACGGAAATCCAAACTCCTCTCACCCCAAAATCGGGGATAAAAACAGGCATATAAAGAAGAGCGCCCAGCCCTTCTATTATAAGCGTGCCAAGAATAACTTTTTTTACAAAGCTTGTAAGCCCGGACAAGGAAGTGAGATTGAACGAATC
This sequence comes from Candidatus Scatosoma sp., assembly GCA_045605705.1. Lineage (GTDB taxonomy): Bacteria > Bacillota > Clostridia > Christensenellales > Borkfalkiaceae > Scatosoma. Next base: position 6,573 of record JAZUQM010000035.1, on the reverse strand, counting down.
GCTAATCAATTGACTGTCCTTTAAGCCTAGTTTGCGGTGTAACGCCACCGCTAACCCTGCCATTACGGTAATAACGCCAAGCCCACCTACTTGTATTAAAAGCAATATCACAATTTGCCCAAAAACACTCCACGTCGTAACCGTCGGCAACGTAACCAAACCCGTTACGCAGGTTGCTGTGGTTGCGGTAAATAAAGCGTCCAAATACGCAACAGATTTCCCATTTTTAGTACTGATAGGCAAGAATAGCAATACGCTGCCAATCAATATCACAAATAGAAAGCTTAACATAATAACTTGCGTTGTTGAAAGTTTTAATTTATATTTTTTCATAATCAATTTCCTCAAAGATGAGGTTTATTATGTTTATTATAACACAATCTACCACGTTTTTCAAGCTTTTATACAGGGGGAAAACTTAAAATGCACTTAGATTATGCAGTTTCTATAACCACCCCGCACTTATCACAGTGCATCATGGACGGGAGCCCAAACTAAATCAAACCTTTTCGAGGGAAACTCCGACACCCTTAAAAGGGAACCTTCGGAGAGCGTCGGCGATAAATCGCCTCGCGCGAACCCGATGGGTTCGCCCGACGGAAGCACGTAGCAAAAAAGCACAGGATTGTTTCCTGTGCTTTTTGCTGGTGACCCGTACGGGACTCGAACCCATGTTACCACCGTGAAAGGGTGGTGTCTTAACCGCTTGACCAACGAGCCGTATTCAATTTACTGTCGTAGTATAACATTTTTTAGGTATTTTGTCAATCGTTTATCTCGATTTTTGACAAAATTCTTTGCGTTTTGTTATACTTTTTATCATAAGCGGGTTATCCCGCAGAATTATCATGGTAGCGGCGATGAGATTCGAACTTATGACCTATCGGGTATGAACCGATCGCTCTAACCAACTAAGCTACGCCGCCATCTGGTTGCGGGGGAAGGATTCGAACCTGCGACCTTCGGGTTATGAGCCCGACGAGCTACCTAGCTGCTCTACCCCGCGATATATCGCCGTTTTCTTGCGTTCCACGCAAAACAGCTTTATCATAATACTAAAAACAAGGATATTTGTCAACTATTTTTTTACACTTTTTCAAAAAAATCGTAAAAAATTTTTTTCACGCAAAAAACGGGGCTCTATCGCCCCGTCTTTTCTATTTATTCCTGATTTTTCCCCTTGTTTTGCTTGGGGCTTACGATAGGGTTATTCCCCTCGCTAAGCTCCCGCAGACTGCTAAGGTATGCGGCATATTCCGCCTCGGTCAATTTGGGTACTTTTTGCTTTTTGGATTTCGAGCTCTTACTCATACAAACTCCTCCGCGTTGGATTTTATAAAAAGTATGCTCCTTTTCCATCTCTTTTATTCCCGTCAAAACAGGATGCACAGCGCGTTGTTTTTACCGTCGTTGACAATTTTCGAAATGGTGCGCCGCATCTTTTTACGCAGTTCCGCAGGCATTGCTTCCGTTTTTCCCGACAGCTCGTCGCCAAGGAGCGAGCGCAAGGACTTCCCAAAAATATTCGTTTCCCAAACCTCGTCCCCCGCCTCATACGCTTTTAAGGTATCCTCGACGAAGTCTTCCCCCTGCTGTTTCGTGCCAATTACGGGATTGACCGCACCCGTTACGTTGACCCGTACGATATGGTAGCTGGGCGCGGTGGCTCTAAACTGTACCCCGTATCCCGCCCCTTTTTTCGTAAGGCGGGGCTTATCAAGGGTATAGTCCTCTTCAGTGGGGCAAACGATACCGTATCCCTTCTCCTCCGCAGTCAAAAGTGCGTCCTTGACCTTATCGTAAGCACGCTTCACGCCCGCAACCGCCGTGATATACTGCATAAGCTCTAAGGCGTTTCCTAAGTTTTCTCCACAAGCCTCGCTAAGCGTTTGATAGAAAAGCCCCTCGCTTGCGCCCACGCAAATTTCCACCCTACCCTTGCCGAGTTCCATTTTTATCTCCTCGGGATTGAGAAATCCGCAACCCTCTTCAAATAGGCGTTCAAAGGCAAAGCAATCCCGCATTTTTACAACCTCTACCGCAGTCTTTTTGACGGCGCAAAGAAGGGCGTTAACCGCCGGCGCACTTTCGGGCAGTACTTGCAGCCAAGTAGGAATTTTTACGTCGATTCGCATAACGGGGAACTCGAAAAGCGCCTTTTGCAAAAGCTCCTGTATTTCCGCTTCCCCCATTGTTTCCGCGTTCATCGCGACCACGGGTGCCTCGTATTTCTCTTCAAGCGATTTCCTCAGCTTTTCGCTCTTTAACGGCTCTTTGCAGTTTAATAGGATTACGAAAGGCTTTTCAAGGGCTTTCAACTCCCGCACGGCACGTTCTTCCGCGGGCAAATAACCGTTTCTTGGAATATCCGCAATACTCCCGTCCGTGGTAACGAGCACCCCGATGGTAGAGTGTTCCTTAATTACCTTTTCCGTACCGAGGCTTGCCGCCTGTTCAAAGGGCATTGCCTCCTCCTGCCAAGGGGTTTTGACAAGCCGAGGCGCACCGTCCTCCTCAAAACCGTTTGCGCCCTCTACGGCAAACCCCACGCAATCCACAAGCCGAACGGACGCCTCCGCGCCTTTCGCGACCGCGATTTTCGCGGCTTTGGCAGGGACAAACTTGGGCTCTGTCGTCATGACCGTTTTACCCGCCGCCGATTGCGGCAATTCGTCCGTCATTACCGCACGCTCCCCGTCCTTTGCCGAGGGAATGACGAGGGTTTCCATAAACCGTTTGATAAAGGTGGATTTCCCCGTACGCACGGGCCCTACTACGCCTATGTAAATATCCCCGCCCGTGCGATTTGCTATATCCTGATATACGCTGTAATTTTCCATGAGCGACCTCCCATCGCGACCGCGAGGGATTTTTCGTAAAATAAAAAAATCCCCGCAAAATATTTCTTACGACTTACTATATGCGGAGATTTTTGCATTTATACGAAAATTTAATTTTGAGGTGTACCTAAGGACGCTGCCTCGATTGCCAAGTAGTCCTTATCTTGAGAGAAGTCGCGCGGTTCGTTATACTCGCCCCCGAGCGCCTCTATGGCATATTTAAGCTCCTGAAATTCCACAAACCCGATTGTTTTATCCTCGATACGCTCGAGCAAGGGCTTAAGCGCGCGGGTATCGCCGTACGCCGCCAAATAGCTTGCGCGCATGGGGCTTTGCGTTTCATCCGCAGTCAAAAACGCCCGCAACAGCGTTTCATAGATTTTCTCCTCTTTTTCCTTAACACGGGAAAGGATTTCAAGCATGTATTCCTTGGCAATCCCCTCTTGATAAGTATCGTACGCCTGCGCCTTGACCTCATCCGCGTGCAAGCGGAAAATATCGGCGAGGTCGCTCCTTATATCCTCGTTCAAGCGATTGTCTTTTAATATGGAAAAGTACGCCTCAAACGCGCGGGCATCATCTCCTAAAAGATTGATTGCATACGCCGCCTTTTCACAGTCATCGCTTTCTAAAAGAGGCAACAGCACCTCCGCCGCGTCGCGGCTTTCCAGCTCCGCGCAAAGAAATTCGGGCACGGGAATATCCTGTTCCAAATGCTGAGAAAGGGTATCCGCAAGCTCGCTATCGCTCATTTTCGCATAGTATTCTTTTGGGGTACATTTCAGCTTTGCAATATAGGTATCGCCAAATTTTTTATAAAGCTTAGGGATAATGTCCTCCCATTGCTTTTCTGTATGTTTATTCTTATTTTCTTCCATGTATTGCGTTAACTTTTCGTCAAACAATCCGTCGAAATCAATCAATTTCATTTTCCTTATCCTTTTTTACATTATATTCCTTGCTTACCGCTGCGGAAAGCAACACTTTGACCCGCTCCGCGTTCGCGTCGAACGCCGCCGCAATCATTTCGGGGTTATTGCCAAGCTCCTTGATCCCCGTTAAGAGGAATATTGCACAGGCGCAATCGTCCGTATTATCCACCAAATCCAAGCTATCGTACTGCGCAAGTGCGTTGTATAAGGCTTCCGTTGCTTTAACGATTTTCTCGCCGTACTGTTCCTTGACGACGATAAATTTCGAGGCAAGCTTTGCGTACGCCTCCACGAATTTCTTGCGTCGTTTCCTGCCGATTGAAATACGGGGGAGGAATATCCTTTTATAGATATTGCAAAGCACGATACCTAGTTCTAATTCCTCGTTCCGCTCTAACAGCATACGCAAGGTTTCGATTTTAAGAACGTCTATAACCTCGTAATCCAAAAGAATTTCTCTAATAAACTCATCCGCGCGCACGTGCGCAGCCGTTACAAGCCCTAAATACTGTAAATCGTGGTCCCCGCCGTCCATCTCATCGAAACACCACCTAAAATACCCATCGTGTAACAACAAAAGCCCAAAAATTTGCGCCTCGTCCTTAGGGCTTTTCCCCACTTGAATAAGAGAACGACAGCGCTTTTCGCGTTCTTCTTGGGGCAAGTGGTAAAAATAGATAAGCTCAGGTTTATCCCCCTCGCCCTCTTTGTAAGCCTGAATGGCTTTGAGATAATATTTCGCCACCTCTGCATCAGGATACACAGTGCAAAGCTCGCTTAAAGTGCGCTCTGCCTCGTCCATATCCCCGCTTTTGTATGCGGAAACCGCTTTGAAATAAAGAGTTCTACCGTCGTAAGGCGCTTTTTTATCCAATAGCCGAAAACGCTGGTATGCCTCGGCATGGAGCCCGTTTTCACAGCAAACGGTGGCAATTTTATACAGCTCGTCCGCGTCCTCCGTCTTGCGGGCGGAAAGCTGCATTGCAATCGCCTTACTTTCCTCCCCTCTCCCCTGTTCCAAATAGGTCGCGGCAAGGGTTGCAAGCACCCGTGTATCCAACGGGTACTCCTCCAAAAGCTCAAGGCACGCCGCCTCCGCCTCGTCCGCTTTCCCCGAAAGCAGTAAGGCTACCGCCTGCATTTCCTTTGCTCGTGCATATTCCTTAGAGCCCTTTCCCACTTTAGAAAACTCCTCTACGGCGCGTTCACACTCGCCCGCCTTGAGAAATTTCGAGCCCGTCTCTACCTCTTTGGAATAGTCGGCAAGCCAAGGGGGGTACACAAACCGCAGCTTGCTCTTTTTTGTCGTCGCAAACGCGTCCAAAATATCCGTTTTTACCTCTTCGGGCAGGGTATCGTCCACGTCGATTAACCGATTGTAATAGTAGGCGGAAATACTGTCGTTGCCTATATGCAAAAAATTAACGGCTAAGCCCTCGTAGATTTCGGGCATATCCTCCTCTTTTGCAGTATCGAGGTATTGAAACCACCATTTGAGCGCCGAACCGCGCAGCTCCATCGCCTCGTAAATATCGCAAAGGCGGACAAAAACCTCCCCGTCGCCCCCGTAATTTTCATATTCGCGATGCGCAAAACGGAGTGCGGAGAGAAATTTCCCTTCGTTATAAAATTTATCGGCGAGCGCGCTGATGTTTTTGCGGCTCAAATCGATTTTTTTGCTCTTTTCATCCTTCATAAATTCTATTCTTTCGCAAACAGCTTATCCGCGTCCTCGTCCGTAAATTCATAATCGGTGTTACAATAATGACAATGCACCCTTACCGCGCCGTCCTCTTGAATAATACGGCGCATGCCTTCTTCCCCCAAAGATACCAAAACGCGGGTCAAATACCGACGCGAGCAGTTGCATTTATATACGGCTTTCCTTTCTTCCCAAACGGGGGATTCTTCTATAAAATGCTCCTTTGCGCAAGCGAACACGCCATTTCTCTTTACGCAAGACAGCAAGCCGCTCAAGTCTAAATCCGCCACTTTTTTCAACGTATCCTCGCTTGCAAACGGCAAGGGCTGTACGGCGATTACCCCCGCAAACGCGCACATGCCCCCCTCGTCCGTTTCAACAACGGTACAAATACGGGTGGGGAGCTGTTCACTAATACGGAAATATTCTTCAAAGCCCTTATCCATGTCCGCTCCCTCAGGAAAGGCGCAAGCCCCCACAAACGGACGGCTGTATCCGTCGTCGCGGATAATGGTAACCGTGGCATTTTCTAAACCCTCTTCTCCTGCCCGCAGGGCGGTGTTGTCAATATAGCCGCGCATACGGAGCTGTTGATTCCCCGAAACGGCAATTTCACCGCACGCACCTTCCCCTTTTAAGGAAAGAGAAATTTCCCCCGCTTCCCCTTTCAAGCAAGCGCTCATAAAGGTCATTGCGGATAATGCTTTCCCAAACAGCACGGTCGATACGGGCGAAAGCGCGTGCAAACGCGCGCCCTCTTGCACGAGAGCAGTTGTATCCGCAAGCGTCAGGGATACCTGCCCGCCGTAAATTAAAGTGCGTAAAAGATTTTTCATGTCTTAACTTATCGTTTCCTTGCTAAAATACAAAGCCTATCGCTGAAAGCCTTATCCTCGCCCAAATGCCCGCAAACGTCTATCACTTCAAAGCCGTTCGCCTGCAGCCCCTCACAAAGCTCTGTTTCCGTATATATATACTGTCTATGCGTTTCATCCAAGCGACTAAATTTCCCGTCCTTGTCTTTCACGAAAAGGGTAACCTCCATAGTTACACCGTCCGTTTCCTGTTTATTGAAGCTAAGATAGGTAATATCTTCTCT
>JAZUQM010000034.1:0-2147 GCA_045605705.1 Candidatus Scatosoma sp. | reverse complement strand
AAAAGGTGGCAGGCGTGTACGCGTTGAAGGATAAATTTACCGTCATGACGCAGGATAATAAAACCTATGATTGTAAGGGCGTAATCCTCGCTTGTGGGGTGGAAAGCATCAAACAAATTGAGGGCGAGGAAGAATTTTTAGGACGTGGGGTGAGTTATTGCGCCACCTGCGACGGTTTTCTATATAAGGATAAAAGAATAGCCGTCGTTTGCACTACTAAGCGGTTGGAGCATGAAATCGGTTATCTTGCCGACTTTGCGCAAAAGGTGTATTTGATGCCTATGTACAAGGACGTAGAGATAAAGCGCGATAATATCGAGATTATAAAGAAAATGCCTAAGGCGATTGTAGGTTCACGCCGTATAGAAAAGCTTGTTTTTGCAGGCGAGGACAACTTGGCTGTGGACGGTATCTTTATGCTTAGGGAAAGCATTTCTCCCGCTGTACTCGTTGGCGGCTTGCAAACGGAGAATGGGCACGTCGTCGTGAAAAGGGACATGTCCACAAATTTGAAAGGCTGCTATGCCGCGGGTGATTGCACGGGCAGACCCTATCAATATGCAAAAGCAGTGGGAGAAGGGAACGTCGCGGCGCATGCTTTGAGTGAGTTTTTGAAGTAAAATGGACAAGCGAGAACGGGTAATATTATATTCCGATTTGAATAACTTTTTCGCGTCCGTAGAAATTGCGCTAAATCCCGCGCTTGCGGGGAAGCCCTTGATTGTGTGCGGCGACCCGGAAAAACGGCACGGGATTGTGCTTGCGAAAAACGAAGAGGCGAAGAAATACGGTATTAAGACGGCGGAAACGGTGTATTCCGCTCTTAAAAAATGTCCTGACGTGCAAATGGTAGGCTCGCACCATACCGAATATGCCCGTTTTTCCAAAAAAGTGGTGGAAATTTACGGACGGTACACCGACCGTGTGGAAGAGTGCAGTATAGATGAATGCGCCATGGATATGACGGAAAGCACCATGCTTTTTGGCAGTGGTTTTGAGATTGCCGAGCGTATCCGCGCGGAGGTCAAGGCTGAATTAGGGTTGACCGTTTCTATCGGCGTTAGCTTTAATAAAGTGTTTGCAAAGCTTGCCTCAGAGTTGAAAAAACCCGACGCCGTAACGGAAATTTCAAGAGAAAATTATAAGCGTGTGGTTTGGGGCTTGCCCGTGGCGGATTTGCTGTTTGTAGGTAAAGCGACGGCGGAGACTTTACGAAAAATCGGGGTGTACACCATAGGGGATTTGGCTCAAGCGGATGAGGTGCTGATTAGCCGAGTTTTGGGTAAACATGGCAGGCAGTTACGCGTTTACGCGCGCGGGGAAGATAGCGACCCCGTCAAAACGAGCGCGGAAAAAGAGGACTTAAAATCGGTGGGGAACTCCATGACCTTGCCTAAGGATATTACTTCTAGGGAAGAGGTTAAACGGTGGTTTTACGTATTAGCGGAAAGCGTTGCGGCGCGTCTTCGCGCTGCGGACGTCGGCAGAGCAAGCACCGTACATATCGTCGTGAGAAATGCGCAGCTACAGGACACGACAAGACAAATGAAGGTGCCCGCCACGACGCTTTGCGGGGATATTGCCAAAGCGGCGTACGAGCTGTACTGTCGGCATTTTCCATCGGGGACGCGGGTGCGGATGCTGGGGATCACCGTTTCGGGGTTTGACCACGATATACGTCAAACTACGCTCGATAGCCTACTTGGGGGCGAGGATTACGAGAAGAAAGACCGCGCCGAAAGAGCGATAGCAAAGCTGCGCGCGAAATACGGCTACGCAAGCGTACAGCGTGGGATTGTCATGGAAGATGAAAATTCCAAAGGACTTGATATTCGCGGTCAAAAAGAGGAATAAAAACAAAAAAACTGCCGATACTTGTATTATCGGCGGGAGAATATACATTCCGCTTGGATATAAAAGAAGGGTTATCGAAAAAACTTTGGTTTTTCGATAACCCTTCGTGATTTTTAATAAAACTGCGCGATCCTTTTTTGCCGAAATCTACCGAAGCGGAAACGCCGCAGGTAACTCCTGCAAAGCTACCTTATGGCACACGCAAACATCCGCTTAGAGCTGCTACATTCCTGTCCTGACACGGTTCACGGCATTGCGTTGCATAAGACCTTGCGATCAACGTTCCTTACGGC
>JAZUQM010000033.1:0-6065 GCA_045605705.1 Candidatus Scatosoma sp. | reverse complement strand
ATCTTGCGCAGGCATGGGATTTTTTAAGGGGTTCATGTTAAATTTCGCCATTTTACTCTACCTCCTTTTTGAACAGGTTACAGGTATCTTCTCTTTCGTGAAGCTCAAAGTCCGCATAGATACGCGAACGGCTCATCGCCTCGTCGAAATCGATCAGGTGCCCGTCGAATTCAGGCCCGTCCACGCAGGCGAACTTCATCTCCCCGCCTACGGTCAGGCGGCAGCCCCCACACATGCCCGTTCCGTCAATCATGATAGGGTTCATGCTTGCAATCGTTTTCACGCCGTATTCTTTCGTCGTAGCACAAACGAATTTCATCATGATAAGCGGGCCTATGGTGATCACCTCGTCAAAGGTTTCGCCGCCTTCAAGCAGCTCCTTCAAAGGCACGCAAACGTTGCCCTGTCGACCATACGAACCGTCGTCCGTCATCATATAAAACCCGTTTGAACAAGCCTTAAACTCCTCCTCCAAAATCACGAGGTCTTTATTTCTAAAGCCGATAATCGAGGTAACTTCCGCGCCCTGCTCGTGCAAAGCCTTTGCCACGGGAAGAGCAATCGCGCAACCAACGCCGCCGCCCACAACGCATACCTTTTTCAAGCCCTCGGTATGCGTAGGCTTACCCAAAGGCCCTACGAAATCGGGAATGCTGTCCCCGGCTTGTTTATGATTCAGTCGTTCCGTCCCCGCGCCTACGATTTGGAAAATAATCGTAACCGTGCCCTTTTCTCTATCGTATCCTGCAATCGTAAGAGGGATACGTTCCCCGTCCTCGTCCACTCTCAAAATAATGAACTGACCGGGCAACGCCTTTTTCGCCACGAACGGCGCGTAAATCTCCATTTGCGTAACGGTGGGATTGAGCGATTTTTTTGCAACGATTTGATACATTTGCTTTTCTCCTTAGATTATTACCTTTTTATTATAGCAAGACAAGCCTTACATTGTCAAACCCTTACAAAAGCTTTTATAAAGCTTTTATAAATATTTTTGTTTTTTACCCGTCTTTCGTTTGCTTTTCTCCAAAATAAGTAGTATAATAGCAGTCGATTTCATACAAAGGACTTGAATTTATGGAGACCTTACTTTCATTATCCATTGCTCTTTTGGTAGGGCTTATGCTTTCGCGTCTTGCAAAAGTGCTCAAGCTCCCCGCCGTAACCGCCTACCTCGTCGCAGGTATTTTGATAGGACCTTACGTCCTTGGCGCGTTTGGCGTTAAAGGGTTAGGCTTTACGAATAAAGCCGACCTTGAAGCCGTTGCCATCCTCGCCGACGTTGCACTCGGCTTTATCGCCTTTTCTATCGGCAACGAATTCCGCGTTTCCCAACTGAAAAAAATCGGCAAGCAGGCGACCATCGTCGGTATTTTCCAAGCCGTCGTTACCACCTTGCTCGTGGACGCGGTGCTTATCCTTTTACACCTTGCAATGCCCGATAAGCTGTCCCTGTCCGCCGCCCTCGTACTTGGCGCAATCGCCTCGGCAACCGCGCCTGCGGCAACGCTTATGGTCGTTAAGCAATACAAGGCGAAAGGTCCTGTTACGGATATTCTCTTGCCCGTTGTAGCACTCGACGACGCCGTGGGTTTGGTGCTGTTCGCGATCTCCTTTGGTATCGCAAAAGCCATTAAAGTCGGTGCGATTTCTATCGTATCTATCCTCGTTGAACCCTTGCTGGAAATCGTGCTCTCGATAGGCTTAGGCGCAGCCATGGGGTATGCGTTCTCCTTCTTTGAACGCTTTTTCCATTCCCGTTCCAAGCGTCTTGCGGTCTCCGTTGGGTTCGTGCTTATGACCATCGGGCTTTCCATGCTGAAGTTTGAAATAGGCGGGGTGCATATCGGGTTCTCGTCCTTGCTCGTATGCATGATGCTCGGTACGATTTTCTGCAACGTCTGCGACTTTTCCGAAGAACTTATGGACAGAGTCGACCGTTGGACGGCTCCTCTCTTTATTATATTCTTCGTGCTTAGCGGCGCGGAGTTAGAACTGAAAGTATTTGCCGACTTCATGGTTGTCGTAATCGGCTTGGTTTATATCCTTAGCCGTTCGGCAGGTAAATATTCGGGCGCTTATTTTAGTTCTAAGCTCGCCAAGTGCGACGACAATATCGTCAAATACCTCGGCATCACCTTATTGCCTCAGGCAGGTGTTGCGCTTGGTATGGCAAATATCGTTAAGGATTCGGCACTGGGCGCAGAAGGATTGCTGATTGCCAACATCACTCTCTTTGCCGTACTCATTTACGAACTTGTAGGTCCTGCGCTGACCAAGATGGCACTGACCAAAGCAGGCGACATCGACCCCGAGGGTAAGACGAGCGCCCGCCATGAACATGCGCGAAAAATGGGTTGGCTCCACCATATTAAAGGCGAAAAGTCCAAAACGGAAGTTAGCGAGCAAGCTCCCGCCGAACAAACCACACAAGAATAACGGATTGCATAAAACAACCCGCCGAGCAATCGCTCGGCGGGTTGTTTTATGTACTTTTACTTTTCTTCTTTCTTTTTTCGTCTTTTGAAAATAAAGGAACGGAACAAAATAATATTCATAACCACGAAGAACGCAACAAGCAGCCACCAGGTTAAGATAGGCTCTTTCGGGGCAAGCGTTGCAAGGAGCATCAAAGGGAACCCGAGCGCCATAGCAGGGAAGTTTTGATAGACGAGGTTATCCGCAACGGGGGTTTTGAAATCTCCGTCGATTTCTCTAAGGAGTATAATACCCGTAGACGCCGTACCCGTCAGCATACCGTACATGGCAAGGAATTGTTCTTCCGCGTAATCCTTAAAGAATTTGCGCGCGATAAAATAGTTATACGCGTAGGTCGATACCAAGCCCACCACGCCAAGGATAAGCATAATGCCCCAGTAGTCCTTGAGGGTATCCAAGCGGATTGCCGCAATACTCGCCACGACCATGATATCGAAACAGAAATTACTGATACGGTTCAAAAGGAAGTTGTTGGTGTACTGTTTTTTCACGATATTCTTCTTTCTAAGGAAGTTGAACACCGTCTTTACCAAGGTCGCCGTCAAAACGCCGATAAGGAAGTTAAACCCATACAGCACCGAGGCAAACCCGGGTACAAGCTTTGCCAAAAGGAAGATAAGCCCGTACGCAAGCGCGTAGGAAAGCAGGATAAACCCAAACTGTACGGTCAATTTATCAATACCGCCGTTCATGGGGATTTCCCCCTTGCTTTGGATACTTTCGTTATCCATTTCGCCGTCCACTTCGTCGACAATCTTGATTTTCCCCTTTCTCTTCAGCCAAGCAAGGTGAAAAACGCCGCCGAAGCTCGCGCTCAAAAACCCAAGCGCCGCAATCGTCAACCCAAAGCTCTTACCGCCGACAAACCCATGCTCCGTTTCGTAGATACCGCCGTAGTTCATGGCTTGTCCGGGACCTTGCCCAAAGCCAAAAGGCAACAGCACGCCTGCCGCAGGGAAGAAATCGGTCAAAATCCAAGCCGCAATCAAGGTGATACCAAACCCCAAAACTGCTTGTAAAAGATAGGTAGCAACGGTGGTAACGCCGGTGTCGAATACCTCTTTTGTACGCTGTTTGGTCAGCTTTTTCTCCGATGTTTTCAAGGTCGAGGCGATAAACCCAAGCGCGAGCGCATGATAGGTGATAATTTCCAAGGTCGTCATGCCGTCGTAATTGAAAACCGCGAGGTTGAAAATCTGCTCGCCCGTGATGAGATTGTAGACGATAGAAATAACAAGGAGCATCAACCCCGCAAGCACGGGGGTGGGGATTAAGGACGCCCGCAAAAATTTGAAGTTGCGCTTCAAGCCGTTGGCAATCAGTAGGGAAACCAACAGCACCGCAAATATCATGATAAAGCCCCAAACTTTATAATCCGAGAAATTTTCCATCTTCTTCTCCTTTTAAGATATTTTTCGCACGGTAGTAAAGGTGTACGTACTTGAGCGCATTAAATCGCGCGTCCCCTTTGACCTGATACAGCTTACCTTCGTAGTAGATATTCAATTTATTCTTACCCAAAACGGCAACGGCGGAAATCTTTTCATAAGGCAAGTCCACTACCTCGTCCCCAAGGGTAAAGGAAATCCTGTCCGCACAAAGACAAAGCTCCGTCTGCTTTTGCAAAATCCGCTTCTTGTCGTAGAGAATTACTTCAAACAGGGATACCGTGTCCTTAAACAAGCACTTATCTCCGTAGGTGTTGAGAGGCAAACCGTTGACGAAATCACTTTGATAATCGTACCACTGCGTCGTGAATTCAAACGGGAATTTCTCCCCTACGCCCTCCAACTGCTTACTCGGCAAATACCGTGCCGTCTTACCGCACTTTTGACAGACAATCAAATCCTTGTCGCTTCTAAAAGTCGTCAATCCGCAATCGGGACATACGTAGAATGCGCGTTCCATATACTCCGCCAAACGCTTGTGCTTATAGGGAAAATCGACCACCCCTTCGTCAACGAACAGCTCTTTAGATATGAGCGCAAACAATTCGTCGTCCGTCATGGCAAGATATTCCTCAGGCTCTACCACGCGGGATACGTACGCCCGCATTTTACCGCGGCGCACGACGTTACTCCATCTGGGGTGCACGCCGTACCCGCCCTCAATACGGTACAAAAGCAAAGGCATTTTAAGCGCCTTGACAAGAGGAATAATCGCGGGCTTTATGTACTCCGTTTTACCGCTATAAGTACGGTTGCCCTCGGGCGCAATCGCAATTGTCCCGCCCTCTTTCATGACCCGCATACAGTTCAAAACCGCGCGCGCGTCCGTCGCCTGCTTTTTAATGGGAATAGGCGCTACCGCCCAGCTCAAAAGCCTAGAAATCCAACCGTTGGAAAACAAGTCCTCGCTCGCCACAAAGTATACGTGCGCCCTAAACGAGGAGCCGACGATAAACTGATCTAGCGCCGTTTGGTGATTAAATAAAATCAAATATTTGCGCTTACGCTCTTTTTTGAATTTCTCTACCTTAAGACGGTATTTACATTTCAAATACGGATACAGCACGAAAAAGGCTAAATTTCGTACTATACGGTGCCGAAACCGTACCCACTTTTGTTTTTTCTTTGCTTTCTTTGGCATAAATTCACCTGTTGCATTGAGGATTATACACCTTTTATTATACCATATTTTTTTCCACATGTAAAGCCTATTTTGTGAAAAAACTTTGTTTTTCACTAAAAAACCATAAAGGCGTTGCCGTCTGCAACGCCTTTATGAAATTTAACAGCCGTAATAAGCTTTTAGATAAATCTCTTTGAGTTCTTGCACAAGCGGATACCTTGGATTTGCCCCCGTACACTGATCGTCGAAAGCGTCCGCAGCAAGCTTATCCAAGCTTTCCAAAAATTCCTCCTCCGTACCTTTCTCCCCAATCGCCTCACGAATGGTTTTGGGCAAATGCAGTTTCTCTTTCAAGCTCTCTATCCGCGCTATCAGCGCCTCGAACTGTTCCTCCTCCGTATCCCCCTCACAGCCGATATACCGCGCGATTTTCGCGTACCTTGAAAGGCAGTCGGGATAAGCATACTGCGGGAAAGTGCCCATCTTTTCAGGGGTAGGCGAGGCGTTAAAGCGCATGACCCAAGTCAAGAGCAACGCATTGGAAAGCCCATGGGGCAGATGCCATCTCGCACCAAGCTTATGCGCCAAGGAATGACACACACCCAAAAAGGCGTTTGCAAACGCCATACCCGCCATGGTGGCGGCATTTGCCACCTTTTCCCGCGCGAGGATATCCCCTCTCCCATACTCATAGGCACGGGGCAGGTATTCGACGAGCAAGGAAATCGCCTCCAAGGCAAGCCCGTTTGTGAAATCGCTGGCAACCACGCTTGCCACCGCCTCTATCGCGTGAGAAAGCGCGTCGATGCCTGCGTTGGCAGTCAAGGATTTTGGAATATCAAGCATCAGCTCCGCGTCGCAAATCGCCATTGTCGGCATCAGCTCGTAATCGGCAAGCGGATACTTCTCGCCCGTCCGCTCGTCCGTGATAACGGCAAAAGGAGTTACCTCGCTCCCCGTCCCCGCCGTAGTAGGCACGGCGATAAACAAGGACC
>JAZUQM010000032.1:0-3435 GCA_045605705.1 Candidatus Scatosoma sp. | reverse complement strand
TCTTAACGGGCAACTCGTCCCTCGCCCCCCGTCGCAAGCCGTAGAATCGAAAACAGCCGTACCACCAATGGTGATACGGCTGTTTTGGTCGAGGCGACGGGATTTGAACCCACGACCTTCGCGTCCCGAACGCGACGCGCTACCAGCTGCGCTACGCCTCGATTTTTTCAATTTTTTATCTATTTTCGTAAGTGGTCAAACATGTGGTCAAGCCACTTATTTCGAACGTTTTGTAGAAAAGTGTACCGCCAGAATTGTCAGCGTTGTCAAGGGGTTCAGAGGTTCGAAAAAGTCTGCCAAGGAAAGTTCTTGTGGGTGTCCCGAAAATAATGGGATACCAACTATTTTAATTGACAACGAAGTTATTATATCAAATACCTATAAGAAAGTCAAATACTTTTGGGCGCGAAAGAGAAGTATTTTATCAAAAAATACGGGCAAAAGATTTTCTTTTGCCCGTAAAATGTTTTTATGCGTTTTCTTCCACCAAGAGGTCTTTCATCTCGTACATGCCTGCTTGTTTTCCTTTCAAAAACTTCGCCGCACGGATTGCGCCAGCTGCAAACACTCGTTTGGAGTTTGCACTGTGCGTAATGGTGATAATCTCGTCTTCGCCGGCAAACATAACCTCGTGTTCGCCAACAATCGTACCGCCGCGAACGGCATGAATCCCGATTTCGTCCTGTTCTCTTGCGCCGACGATGCCTTCTCTACCGCCCACGTAGCGTTTTTTGCCCTCGAATACTTCGTTGATGCTATCTGCGAGCATGAGCGCCGTGCCGCTGGGGGCGTCTTTTTTCAAATTATGGTGGCGTTCGATAATTTCAATATCAAACCCCGTGCCAAGTACCTGCGCCGCTGCTTTGCAAAGCGCCTGCATTAAATTCACGCCCAAGGACAAATTCGCCGTCTTAAAAATGGCGACGGATTTGGAATATTCCGCAATCAACGCTAAGTCTTCTTTGGTAAAGCCCGTAGAGGCAAGCACGATACCAAGCCCGTGTGTCTTGGCGTAGTCAAGCCGTTCTAAAAGCCCGATAGGGGAAGAGAAATCAATAATGACGTCAGCCTTTTCCGTAACCTCGCTAAAGCTCTTAAACACGGACATGCCTATCTCTTTCGGGAATAAATCCACTCCGCAAACCGCCGTAGCGTCGGGATCGTTTTCGAGTAAAGAGAGGACGTTGCCGCCCATTTTACCGCAGGCGCCGCAAAGGATAATTTTCGTTTGTTCCATTATGCTTTACACTCCAAACCGAAATTTTCCATAGCAGAGCGTAATTTTTCGCGGTTGCAATCTTCCAACTTAGTCAAAGGCGCCCTGGGCGTGCCTGCGTTAAAGCCGAGCAAATTCACCGCCTCCTTTACGGGAATGGGATTTACCTCGACAAAGCAAGCGTTTGCAAGGGGCAAAAGTTTATCGTTAAGCGCGGTTGCCCTAGCGAATTCACCCTGTTCAACCAGCGTGCAAAGTTCCTTGACCTGTTTGGGCGCGATATTCGATACAACCGAAATCACGCCTGCGCCTCCGCAAGCAAGAATGGGGAAGTTGAGTGCGTCTTCGCCCGAATACACGTCGCACTTTTCGCGTACCAAGCGGAAGGTTTCCATGGTTTTGCTCATGTTGCCGCCTGCGTCTTTAATCCCTGCGATATTGGGGATATCTGCAATCTTCGCCATGGTAGCGGGTTGGATTTCCACGCCCGTGCGCCCTGGCACGTTATAAGCGATTACAGGAATAGAGACTGCCTCGCAAATCGCCCGATAATACGCGACAAGACCGTTTTGCGTACACTTATTGTAATAAGGAGTAACGGCGAGTAAGCCGTCCGCGCCGAATGCTTCCGCTGCCTTCGCCGTCATCACGGCGTCTGCAGTGTTATTGCTTCCGCAGCCGAAAATGACCTTGGCTCTTTTATTAACCTTTTTCACGGCGTAGTCCATGAGAATATGCTCTTCTTCAAAAGACATAGTCGAAGGTTCGCCTGTAGTGCCGAGGAAAACGATAGCGTCCGTACCGTTTTCGATTTGGTATTCAACAAGCTGTCCCAAAACCTCGTAGTTGACCCCGTTTTCGTCAAAGGGGGTAATCAAAGCGGTTGCGCTGCCCTTAAAAAAACCTTTCATAGTGTTATACTATTCTCCTTATCGTTGTGGTTGTGCAATCAATCAAAGTAGCCCTTTGCGGCAAGCAGTTCGGCAAGCAATACCGCGCCGCCCGCAGCCCCGCGCAGGGTATTGTGAGAAAGCCCCACAAACTTATAATCGTAAACGCTATCCTCTCTAAGTCTACCCGCAGTAACGCTCATGCCGTTGCCTTCCATGCGGTCAAGCTTAGCCTGAGGGCGGTTATCCTCTTCAAAGTATTTAAGGAATTGCGCGGGAGCAGAGGGGAGTTGAAGTTCTTGGGGAGCGCCCTTGAACTCCGCCCAAGCTTGTAAAATTTCTTCCTTGGAGGGCTTATTTTCAAAGCGCACGAAGACAGCCGCGGTATGCCCGTCGGAAACGGGAACGCGGAGGCATTGTGCCGTGATAGCGGGGGTAGTAGCGGAAACGATTTCACCGTTTTCGATTTCGCCCCAAATTTTAAGGGGTTCCTTTTCGCTTTTTTCTTCCTCACCGCCGATATAGGGGATAATGTTATCCAAGATTTCGGGCATGGTAGCAAAGGTTTTACCTGCGCCGGAAATCGCTTGATAAGTGCATACCGCCGCTTCCTTGATACCAAATTTTTTCAAGGGATGCAAAAGGGGCACGTAGGATTGCAACGAACAGTTGGACTTTACCGCGATAAACCCGCGTTTGGTGCCAAGGCGTGCTTTTTGCGCGGCAATGATTTCGACGTGATTATCGTTGATTTCGGGAATGACCATAGGCACGTCGGGTGTGAAACGGTGCGCGGAGTTGTTGGAAACAACGGGCACTTCCATTTTTGCGTATTCCTCTTCGAGTGCGCGGATTTTTGCTTTATCCATATTGACAGCGCAGAATACGAAATCTACTGCGCCTGCGATTTTTTCCATATCCGCTTCTGCGTCGAGGACTTTCATTTCGCGGTATTTATCGGGAATGGGGGTTTCAAATGCCCATTTATTGCCTACGGCTTCGGTATAGGTCTTTCCCGCGGAACGAGAGGACGCCGCGAGTGCCGTTACGTTAAACCAAGGGTGGTTAGCAAGCAAGAGCATAAAACGTTGACCTACCATACCCGTTGCGCCGATAACGCCTACGTTAAACTTTTTCATATACAATCTCCTTATAGGTAAAATGATAACAAAAATAAAAAGACGGGGATATTCCGCCGTCATGATAGTGCAAAACGCCCGATTTTACGGATGATACGAAATAGCACTTCACGTACGGTGACAGTCGTGCGGGTATTCTCCCGCATGCCCAGCGCAAAGGGGCGGCTTGCGCTTCGGCGGGGATACCCTT
>JAZUQM010000031.1:0-7018 GCA_045605705.1 Candidatus Scatosoma sp. | reverse complement strand
ATCTTATTGATTTTTAAGGGGTTTGCCGCGACGGATACGATATCTCCGTTTTGGTCGCGCTCAATTTTCACCAAATCCTCGTAGCGGATTTCGTCGGAAAGGGTGTAATATACCGCGTCGTTGACGGCGACGGTGGTGCTGGCGCGCATGGTCGCCTCGCTTATGGAAATGAGTACCCGCGTTACGTTGCGTTGAAAATAGATAAACAGCAAAACGCCGAGAAAGAGCAGGGCAAGTAGGATGCACACTGCCCTGCGTTTATGCCGTTTTTTTCTATGCTTTTTCCGTGCAGGCGCGTAGGGCAGGTCGTATTCGTTAAAGCGGTTCATGCGTTTATAATCCTGCGGATTTCCCGTAAAAGGACTTCGTTGCCTTGCCCAAAGTCGGTGTTTTCCAGCTTGCGCTTTAAGTCCTCGTCTTGAAAGAGTAAATCAACGGCGCCTGCAAGAGAAGAAAGCTCGCTTTGCTTTAACACGCGGCAAAGTCCTTGGCGATTAAAATAATCGGCGTTTTCCGCTTGGTCGCCCCGCGTTTGACCCTCTAAGGGGACGAACAGTGCGGGCTTTTTCAGTGCCAAAATTTCAAACACCGTGCCCGAACCCGCGCGGGATACCACCCCGTCTGCGCAGGCGTACGCCATACCCATGTCTTCGATGAATTCAAATTGTAAATACCGTTTTTCCCTGCTATCCACAAGGTTGCCTTTGCCGCAAACGTGCAGGATGAAATACTTTTCCGTTAAGCGGTTGAGGTTTTTATGCACAGCCTCGTTGATAGCCGCGCTCCCGCTGCCGCCGCCGAATACGAGCAGGACTTTTTCTTTTAAGGGGATACGGAATTTCTTTCTTGCCTCGGCTTTTGTGGACGAAAAAATCGCGGGACGAATAGGCGCGCCGCTGTACTTGCCGTTTTTGAAGTTTTCCGCGGTTTCAGGGAAGGATGTGAAAAGGGATTCACACCACTTCGCGCTCAAACGGTTGGCAAGTCCCGCTGAATAATCGCTTTCGTGCGCAAGGCAGGGAATACCAAGCTTGTGTGCGGCGGCAATGACGGGCAACGCTACGTAGCCGCCCTTAGAGAAGACAAGGTCGGGGTTGAGTGCTTTCAAACCCGCAAGCGCTTGTTTTTTTGCGCGCACAAAATCGAATGGGATACGCAGGTTGCGCTTTAAGCTCTTGAAGCCGCCCCCTCTAACGAGCTTTGGGCAGGCAATCGTGTAGTAGGGCAAACGGTAGCGTTCAACTAGTCGTTTTTCAATCCCGTCCGTACCCATATAGCAAACCTTGGCGATATTCTTGCTTAAAATTTCTTCGATTAGGGCGATGTTTGGAATGACGTGTCCCGCACTCCCCCCGCCCGTAAAGAGAATGGTTTTCATGCTATTATTATAAGCGTGAAAAAGGGGGAATATGCCGAAAGAAAAAATCCCGTCTTTTGACGGGATTATTGATGGATATCGGCAATTTTTGTTGCAAGTTCATGTAAGTTTTTCCTCAGGGTGCTTGGCGCGAGGACCTCTACGCTATCCCCCAAGGCTAAAAGATTATAAAGCGCTGTTTTCTCGTCGGGGAAAGAGAGGTCGGCGAAATATTCGCCCTCTTTTTGGTATAGCGTTTCCGCGCCAAGCCGTTCTTGTGCTTGCACGAGGGCGTTGGGCGGGATTTTCAAGCGGACGAACAACGGATTTTCGACGTTGGGGCTGTCCAAGAGAGAGGAGGGGGGAATGGGGCGTTTTGCAAAGCGTTCGTTGGTTCTAACGAGGCTGTAAATTCTCCCCAAGGGCAGGAAGATAAAATCCCGATTTTTATAACTGAACGCATACACGTACCCCACGTTTTCGCGAAAAACGATGGCGTGCGGTTCTATCCTGTCCGTAATTTTTTCTTGGTTTTCTTGCAGGTATTCCGTTTTGGTTACCATTCTATCGCGGATACATTCTTCAAGTACGCGCGCCTTTTCGCGCATACCGCGGGTAAGCTCGCTGAGTACGAAAACGTCTTGTGCCGAGCCTACGCAAGAGGGGGTGCGTGTTTCCGTCTTCATTTGCGCGGCGATTTTGCGTTTTACCGCTAAAAATTCTTCGTCTAAGCTGTCGCTGTAGGCGAGGGAGAGGGCGGTGATCACCCTTTCAAACTCGGCTTTGGAAAGGTAACCTGCGGGGAGCTTATACGTTTGGGAAAGCGCTACGCCGCCGCCTCTGCCGCGCTTGACCTGCACGGGGAGCGCGGAAGAGAGAATTTCCACGTACCGATACACCGTTCGGGGGGAGATATCGTATTTTTCCGCGAGATATCCTGCCGTTAGGTGCTTATGTTCTAACAGGTCGGATAAAATGCAAAGTAAAATCGTATATTTCATAACCTTTTCAGTATAGCATACCCACTTGGCGTTGTCAAGGAGAAATCCGCGAAACGCAGGGCAAAACGCTTGACTTTTCTATGAAAAAGAGTTACATTATATACGATAGCAATATTTAGGAGCAAGATTATGGCAGTTAACGTAATGGATACTCTCCGCGCACGCGGATTCGTTAAACAAACGGTGTTTGAGGACGAGCTCTACGAAAAGCTCGGCAAGGAGAGCGTACCTTTCTATATCGGTTTCGACCCTACGGCGGATTCCCTGCACGTAGGACACTTTATGCAGCTTATCGCTATGCACCACATGCAGCAGGCTGGACATAAGCCCATTATCCTTATCGGCGGCGGTACGGCAATGGTAGGCGACCCCTCGGGCAGAACGGACATGCGTTCCATGATGACCAAGGAAACCATTCGCCACAACGTAGAATGCTTCAAAAAGCAGATGTCTAAATTCATCAGCTTTGAGGGCGAAAACGCCGCGATTATCGTGGATAACGGCGACTGGCTTATGAATTTGAACTATATCGATTTCTTGCGTGAAATCGGCGCCCACTTCTCGGTAAACCGCATGTTATCTGCGGAATGCTTTAAGCAGCGCTTGGAAAGAGGGCTTTCCTTCCTCGAATTCAACTACATGCTCATGCAGGCGTATGATTTCCTTGTATTGCATAGAGAATACGGTTGTTCGTTGGAGCTTGGCGGGGATGACCAGTGGAGCAATATCTTGGCGGGTGCGAACCTTATTCGCGTAAAAGAACAAAAGCCTGCGTTTGCCATGACTTTTACCCTGTTGACGACCTCGGACGGCAAGAAAATGGGGAAAACGGCAAAGGGCGCGGTTTGGCTTGACGAAAACAAGACCACGCCTTACGAATTTTATCAATACTGGCGCAACGTCAACGACGAGGACGTAGAAAAGTGCATGAAATTGCTCACTTTCCTGCCCTTGGAAGAAATCGAGGCGCTTTGCGCGCATAAGGACGAGCGTATCAACCGCGCGAAAGAA
The DNA here is from genome assembly GCA_045605705.1 of Candidatus Scatosoma sp. Lineage (GTDB taxonomy): Bacteria > Bacillota > Clostridia > Christensenellales > Borkfalkiaceae > Scatosoma. The sequence continues at coordinate 3,649 of JAZUQM010000031.1, read as the reverse complement.
GTACTTGCCTACGAGCTTACCAAAGAAGTGCACGGCGAGGAGAAAGCTAAGCTTGCAGAAAGCCAAGCAAAGGCGGCGTTTGGCGGCGCGGACGCGGAGCTTTTGACAAAAGAAATTTCCGGGGTTGCTACCGTTGTGGACGCGATGGTGGCGGCAGGCGTTGCTAAGTCCAAGGGCGAGGCGAGAAGACTTATCGAGCAGGGCGGCGTTTCCGTGGACGATAGCAAGGTTACGGACGCGAATATGCCCGTACCCGCTGCGGAATTTGTTTTGCACAAAGGTAAAAAAGTACACTTAAAAATTGTGATTAAATAAGAAAACGGGCGAAAAAATTTCGCCCGTTTTTGCAAAAAAAGGATAGAGTATGGAAAAATCGGTGCGCACCGTGTATGCTCCTTTCGAGAGCGAGAAGATAATTGAAAAATCCCGTTTTTTGACGTATAGCGCGCACGTGGAAAGCGAGGAAGAAGCGCGCGCGTTCGTGGCGGGGATTCGTTCTAAGCACTCTCTTGCCACCCACGTATGCTACGCGTTTATTGCCGACAAAACAGGGAATTTACAACGTTTTTCGGACGACGGGGAACCGCAGGGCACGGCAGGCGTGCCTATTTTGGAAGTACTCAAAGCCAAAAAGCTTTGCGAAAGCGCGGTGGCGGTTGTACGCTATTTCGGCGGGATAAAGCTTGGCGCAGGCGGGCTTGTTCGGGCATATTCCTCGTCGGCGGCAGAGAACTTAGACGGTGCGGATATCCGTGTTTTGGAAATGTGTAAAGAGCTTTTCCTGCACGTGGACTATACGGGGGTAGACGGGGTACAAAAATATATTTCAACGCATACCTGCACCCACCTTTCTACCGATTACGGCGAAAACGTTTGCTTTAAGGTCGCCGTGAAGAAAACGGAGGCGGAGAGCTTTGTTCGCGCTTTGGTGGACTATATGCAAGGACGGATAAAAATTGAGAACGGCGAAGAGTACTACGCCCCGTTTAGCCAATCAAGACCGAATTGAATCAGGTTTTTGACGGCGGATTTTGAGCTGTATAGGGTGAAAAAACAAGACTTTCTTCTTAATGGATTTTGTTACCTGTACAAAATGCACAAAGGCAAGGGACAAGTTTGGTTATTTTGCCCATTGTAATTTTTATTAAAATATAGTAAACTGTTAGTAATGAAAATTTTAGACATTTCAGGAGGAAAAAGATATGTCAGGACTTTTGCTTAAAGGCATTAACAAAGTATACCCTTCCGGCGTACAGGCAGTATTCAATTTCTGTCTCGATATTAGAGATAAGGAATTCATCGTACTCGTAGGCCCTTCCGGTTGCGGTAAATCCACCACCCTTCGTATGATCGCGGGCTTGGAAGAAATTTCTTCCGGTGAGCTTTACATCGACGGCAAGCTTGTAAACGACGTTGTACCCAAGGATAGAGATATCGCCATGGTATTCCAAAACTACGCGCTTTATCCCCATATGTCCGTTTACGACAACATGGCGTTCGGTTTGAAGCTTAGAAAAGTACCCAAGGAAGTTATCGACCAAAAGGTTAAGGCTGCGGCTGAAATTCTCGGCATCACCGATTACCTCTCCAGAAAACCCAAGGCATTGTCCGGCGGTCAAAGACAGCGTGTTGCGCTTGGTCGTACCATCGTTCGTGAACCCAAGGTATTCCTTCTTGACGAACCTTTGTCCAACCTCGACGCAAAACTCCGTGCTTCCATGAGAACGGAAATCTCCAAGCTTCACGCTCGTCTTGCTACGACGTTTATCTACGTTACGCACGACCAAATCGAGGCTATGACCATGGGTACGCGTATCGTTGTTATGAAAGACGGTTTCATGCAGCAGGTAGATACCCCTCAAAACCTTTACGATTATCCCGTAAACCTTTTCGTTGCAAGCTTCATCGGTACGCCTCAAATGAACTTCTTCAAGGACGCGACCCTTACCAGCGAAAAAGGTAAGATTTACGTGAACTTCGTTGGCAACAACAAGATTTTGCTTCCTAAGGCAGTTGCTGCTCGTATTAAGAACGTAAACGAATACCTCGATACCGGTAAAACGGTAACCCTCGGCGTTCGTCCCGAAGATATTCACCAAGACGCATCCTTCATCGCAGCGTCTCCCGAAACGGTAGTAAAAGCACGTATCGACGTTATCGAAAAGCTTGGTGCGGAAACGCAAATTTACTGCGAACTTGACCACGAAGGCAAGGAAAGCTCGGTTATCGACAACTCCACGCAAATGATCGCGAAGATCTCTAGCCGTGCAGTTGTTGCTCTTAACGACGTTGTAGAGCTTGCATTCGACGCGAACCATATCCATATGTTTGACGGCGAAACCGAAGCTACCCTCCTTAACAGAGACGAAGGCTACGAAGTTATCGAAGAAAACGCAGAAGGTTCTGCTTTCGTACCTCCTACACCTCAAGAAATGCGCGCTCGTATCGACGCTGCTCGTATCGTTACGAAGGAAATGAAAGCGCAGGCAAGAAAGGACGCAAGAATCGCGAAAATGGCTGCAAAACAAGCGGCTGCGGAAGCGGTTGTTGAAGAGGCTCCCGTAGAAGAAGCTCCTGTAGAGGAAGCTCCCGTTGAAGAAGAAAAGACGGAAGAATAATTCTTAAAACAAAATCAAAAGCGCGTTCTAAAGAACGCGCTTTTATCATGCCGCAATATCTCGAAAGAGCCGCACCGCAACCACCGTCATGTCATCCTTGGCGACCCCGCCATAGGCTTGTAACGCCCGTTCTAATAAACAGTCGGCAAGCTGTTGGGGGTTATGGGCGGGTATTCCGCGCAAATTCTCGTATAAATCGGCGGCAGTGCCAAATGCGTCCGAAATTCCGTCGCTGATAAACACAAGCATATCGTTTTCCGCAAGGCTATATTCCGCGGTGGTGGGATGGATAGCGTCAAGTATACCAAGGGGGAGCGATGCGTTTTCAAGTACCTTTACGGTATTTCCTGAAAGGATAAATCCAAACGGCGAGCCGATTTTAACGATATCCGCTTGCCCGCTGTTTAAGTCGACGACCCCGATATCCACGCAGGCAAAGCTCTCTTCCTTATTAAATGTTAGAAGCTTATTTAGCGTGGATAATACTAACTCGGACGGCATTTTTGCTCGGTAAAAGCTTTCCAAAAGAGAAAGGGTAGTTTCGGAAATTTGTTTGGCATATTCCCCGCTTCCCATGCCGTCGGATAGGGCGATTAAAAACTTGCTTTCGTCGATTTTAATTACCGAATGGGTATCTCCGCTAACGCTTTCTCCCGCTTTGCGGGTACAAGCCACGCCAAACGCCGCGTCAAAGTACGGCTTTTTGCGTAAGATGCAACAAAATTTATCTTGGCTTAGGGCTAAGCGTTTAGAAATCATCATATTCGTGCCAAAAATATGCGAGGCGACGGCGGCAATTTTCTTGACGTCCGCTTTTCCAAAGGTGATTAGGGAGAGAGTGTAATTCTCCTCTTCTCCGCTTACAAGCACCTCACTGCATACGATTCCCACCCGCAATAAAGCCAACGATAGAGCGCGTTCCTTTTCCGTGTATAGGGTAAGGGGCGCGCTTTGCTCTAAAGCGAGATTTTTGAGAATTTCGCTTACGCCTTGCGCCTGTTTCGCGAGAAGAGTCCTGCCCGAGGCGGCGT
>JAZUQM010000030.1:0-4340 GCA_045605705.1 Candidatus Scatosoma sp. | reverse complement strand
GCTACGATCCGACTTATTTGTTCACGGGGGATACTCTCTTTGCGGGCAGTATCGGGCGCACCGATTTTCCTACGGGGGATATCAGTGATTTGCGCGCCTCGTTACAGCGTTTATCCGCGCTAGACGGCGATATGCCCGTGTATCCCGGGCACAACGAGGAAACCACCCTCGAGCACGAACGCGAAAATAATCCCTTTATGGAATAAGCTATGTTTGTTACGAATTGTACTTTTTTAGAAAACGAGCTTTTAGACGTTGTGCGCTTATTCAAGCGCAGACCGCAAAATATTGAGCACTCTTTCCGTTTTGAAGAGGGCGTCTTTTACAATGATTTTTGCGTGGACGGACGGGCGTTTTCTTTTGAAGATAGCGGGCAGGTACAAGACGAACTCATTTTTAAGCGTTTGGAGCGCCGTTTTGCCAAGCTTAGATTGTACGAAATTTTAAGCGATTTATACGGGGAAAAAATGCCGTGGGGGGCTTTGACGGGGATAAGACCTACCAAGCTTGCCTAAATGGAAAAGGAAAACGGGCGAGATTTTACCGACCTTTTCAAACGCATGCAGGTACGCGAGGATAATATTCAGCTCGTTGCGGATATCCTCAAAGCGCAAGAGGGGATTTACGAAAAGAAGGACGGCAACACCGACCTGTTCGTATCCATTCCCTTTTGCCCGACCAAGTGTGCGTATTGCTCCTTTATCACCGCGCCGATTGATAAAACGAAGCACTTTTTGCCCGCCTATTTGGACGCTTTGGATAAAGAAATCGCCGAGGCAAAGGAAAGCGTGGGCAAGCTTAGGAGTATTTATATCGGCGGGGGAACGCCGTTTGCGCTGGATGCGCCCGATTTGGAGAGAGTGCTTAAAGGCTTGGACGGGATCTATAAAACCTGCAATCCAAACGCCGAATACACGGTAGAGGCAGGCAGACCCGACGTGTTTTCTCATGAAAAGCTTGCGCTTTTGAAAGAATACGGGGTTACGCGGATTTGTATCAATCCCCAAAGCTTTTCTAACGAAACTTTGCAAAAGATAGGGCGCAAGCATACCGAAGAGGACATTTACCGCGCGTTTGAAATGGCGGAAAAGTACGATTTTGCTATCAACGTGGACTTGATTGCAGGTCTAACGGACGAAACGCCCGAAATGTTTACGCAAAGCGTAGAAAAAGCGGTGGCAACGGGCGCGGAGAATATTACGGTGCATTGTCTTTCCTTGAAATCGGGGGCAAAACTCAAAGAGGAAAACGATTACCTTGAAAACGATTTCATCTCAACCATGGTAGCCTCTTCTCGTGAAATTTTAAGTAAGAACGGGTATGCGCCTTATTATATGTACCGTCAAAAATACCAAGTAGGCAACAACGAGAACGTGGGCTGGACGAAAGCGGGCAAGGCTTGCGTGTACAATATCGATATCATGGAAGAAACGGCGGATAACTTGGCGCTTGGCGCAAACGCGGTTTCCAAGCGCGTGTTCACCGATAAAGGCTTGATTACCCGTTTCGCTTCGCAAAAGGATTTGAAAACGTATATCGAAAACGTGGATACCTTGATAGAAAAACGCAAGGAATTTTTCAAATAAGACAAAAATAATCAAAAAACGGCTTGTTTTTGATTTACTTTCTTAAAAGAAAGTGCTAAAATAGGTAAGACGGCTGCCTGAGGGGCTCGATTCTCCACGGTCAACTCGGCGGTACGTGAATATATTTCCATATCAGGAGGATAAAAAAGATGGAAAAGAATGAAATCATTGCAAAATTTGCAACCCACGAAGGCGACACCGGTTCGCCCGAAGTACAGATCGCGCTTTTGACGTATCGTATCAATCACTTGAACGAACACTTGAAAGCAAACAAGCAGGACAACCACTCCCGCCGCGGTCTTTTGAAGATGGTAGGTAAACGCCGTGGTCTTTTGGATTATTTGAAAGCAAAAGATATCGAAAGATACAGAGCGGTTATCGAAGCGTTGGGTCTTAGAAAATAATGCAAGCACGAAAGGGCGGGTTATTTTAACTCGCTCTTTTTTGTGATAAGTAGGAAAACAGCCTCAAAGGGCATTTGGGAAAAGCGGACAAGCCTTGGCATAAGCTTATCTTGCGCCCAAGTGTCGAACCGTCTTCGTCGGGCGACGAAGGACGGACAAGAACAAAAAAGAATTCAAGAATAAGGAGAAAACAACAATGCCAGATTTAGCAAACAGCAGAGTATTCAAAACGGAGTATGCGGGCAGAGAGCTCGTAGTAGAAATCGGCAAGTATGCGGAACAGGCAAACGGCGCATGCTTGGTACGTTGCGGAGATACGGCGGTACACGTATCGGTATGTATGTCCGAAACGGCAAGAGAGGGTATGGATTTCTTCCCCCTTTCGGTAGATTACGAAGAAAAAATGTTCGCCGTAGGTAAAATCCCCGGCGGTTTCAAAAAACGCGAAGGCAGAGCGTCCGATAAGGCAATCCTCACCAGCCGTCTTATCGACCGTCCCATTCGTCCCCTTTTCCCTAAGGGAATTTTCAACGACGTTGTCGTAGTGGCGACCGCGCTTTCCGTTGACCCTGATATTTCCCCCGAACCTTTGGCAATGGTAGGCTCGTCCATCGCGCTTTCCATTTCCGATATTCCTTGGGCAGGTCCCACGGGTTCGGTTGTCGTTGGTATGGTTGACGGCAAGTACGTGATCAATCCCAACGTGGAAGAACGCGCAAAGAGCGCTATTCACCTTAACCTCGCTGGTACCAGCGACGCAATCCTCATGATTGAGGCAGGCGCGAACGAAGTTACCGACGCGGAAATGGTTGGCGCAATCATGTTCGGTCATGAAGAAATCAAGAAAGTATGCGCTTGGATTGCGGACGAAATCGTTCCCGTAGTAGGTAAGCCCAAGAAGGAAATGGAGCTTTACCATATTCCCGAAGATTTGGACGCGGCGGTAAAAGCATACGGCTACGATAAGCTGTACGCAGCTTTGGATACCTTCGACAGACAGGAAAGACAAGCAAAGCAGGCGGCTGCGGAAGCGGAAATTATCGAACATTTCGCAGATATCTACCCCGACCAAATGCGCGAAGTGAAGGATTCCATTTACTATATCGTAAAGGGTATCGTACGCGCGAAGATTTTCGACGGCGTTCGTCCCGACGGCAGAAAGCTTGACGAGGTTCGTCCTATTTGGTGTGAACACGGCGTCCTTCCCAGAGTACACGGCTCGGCAGTATTCACGAGAGGTCAAACGCAGGCGCTTACGACCTGTACCCTCGGTATGCTCGGCGAGGCACAAAGAATGGAAGGTCTTGACGAGGAAGAAGAAAAGAGATATATGCACCAATACAACTTCCCCGGCTATTCCACGGGTGAAGCGAAGGCGCTTAGAAGCCCCGGCCGCCGCGAAATCGGCCACGGTGCGCTTGCAGAACGCGCGCTCGTTCCCGTAATTCCCGACCCCAGCGAATTCCCTTACGCGCTCCGCGTAGTTTCCGACATTCTTTCCTCCAACGGTTCGTCTTCCATGGCTTCCGTTTGCGGTTCGACCATGGCGCTCATGGACGCAGGCGTTCCTATTAAAGCGCCCGTTGCAGGCTGCGCTATGGGTCTTGTAAAGGATCCCGAAACGGGCAAGTACGTTATCATGACCGATATCCAAGGTCTTGAAGACTTCCTTGGCGACATGGACTTCAAGGTAGCAGGTACGGAAAAGGGCATCACCGCTATCCAAATGGATATTAAGATTAAGGGTATTTCCGAACAAATCATGCTCGACGCAATTGCAAAGGCGCAGGACGCAAGACGTCATATCCTTGGCAAGATGCTTGAATGTATCCCTGCGGTTAAGGAAGAACTTTCCGTTTACGCACCCAAGATTGTTACCTTCAAAATCAACCCTGAGAAAATCGGCGACGTTGTTGGTAAACAGGGTAAGGTTATCAACAAGATTATCGAACAAACGGGTACCAAGATTGATATCGAAGAAGACGGTACGGTATGCATCGCTTGCTACGGCGATATCGCAAACGCAAACCGCGCAAAGGCGATTGTCGAATCGATTGCACATGACCCCGAAGTTGGCGATATGTTCGTAGGCGTAGTCGTTCGTATCCTTTCCAAGGTCGGCGCGTTCGTTGAGTTTGCGCCCGGTAAGGACGGCATGGTACACATTTCCAAGCTCTCCGAACAGAGGGTAAATCAAGTAGAAGACGTGCTCAATATCGGCGATAAGGTAAAAGTAGAAATTATCAAGATCGGCGAAAAGGGCATCGACCTTCGTTTGCTTGAAAAAATGGACTAATTTTATACGAAAAAAGAAAAGCACCGACGCGTTCGGTGCTTTTTTATTGTAGCT
>JAZUQM010000029.1:0-20317 GCA_045605705.1 Candidatus Scatosoma sp. | reverse complement strand
GCTCACAGAACGACATGGCTACGATCCGACTTGTACTCCTTTGTTTTTAATTCATCAATGATGAAGGGATGATTGCGGTAATATTCGCGCACCTTATTGCGGTAAGCGCGGTAGGTCGCCGTACAACCCGTTTCCTCTATCCATTTATGCTCATCAGGCGGAACGGCTTGGGAGGTCAACTGACCTCCTATCCATTCCGTTTGCGAAAAGAGCGCCGTTTTCCTGCCCGCTTTCGCCGCAGAATACGCAGCCAAAACGCCGCCCAAGCTACCGCCGTAAACGGCGATTTCTACTGTGATTTTTTCCATTATACACTCCGTATAAAGTATAACGTATTAACCCTTAACACTACCTACCGTCAAACCGCTGACAAAGAATTTCAGCACGAAAGGATATACGCATACGATAGGCAACATGCTAATTACGATCATTGCCGAGTCGATATATTCTTTCTGCATGTACAGTTTTTGGTCGCCAAGCACGTCCGCTTCCGTATTGATACGGTTGAGAATGTACATTGCCAAGGGGTAATATTCTTCCGCGTTGATAAGGTAAATCAAAGCGTTGAAATAGTTGTTCCAATAGGTTACCGCCGTAAACAGCGCAACGCTGGCAATAGACGGAACGCAAATGGGCAACAGGATTTTTACAAGAATAACGCCGTTACCTGCGCCGTCGATACGCGCGGATTCCTCGATTTCCGCAGGAATGCCCTCCAAGTTATTTTTGAGCAGGATAAGGTTATATACCTGCACAAGGGTAGGCAGAATAAGCGCAAACGGGGTATTGATAAGGTTTAACGTCTTCATTACGAAGAAGTTGGGTACGATACCGCCGCTGAATAACATAACGACCATGAAGAAAATCATGATGCCCTTGCGGAAAGGCAGATCCTTCTTGCTTAAAGGATACGCCGCCATGAACATAAACGTAACGGAGAGCGACGTGCCAGCCACCGTAACGAATACGGACATGAGGAAGGCGCGATAGAAGGACTGCGTCCCCAGCACGTATTGTACGTTATACCAAGTAAAGCCCTGAGGAAGCAAGGATACCGTTTTACCGAACGTAGAAACCGATTTGGAAACTACGTTGAGCATAGGCAGGAAACATACGAGCGCAACAACGGTTAAAATTACGTAGGTAACGATTTTCCATACCGGAGCGTCGTTTTCAATCGTTTTCTTAAAAGGGTTTTTCATCATATTACCAAATACCCTCCTGCGTAAACTTCTTCGAAACGTAGTTTGCCGAGCAGATTAGAACAAGCGAAATGACGCCGTTAAATAAACCTACCGCCGTAGACAAACCGTAATCCCCCGCATTCTCGCCCAAGCTGATACGGTATACGTACGTACCGATAATTTCACCCGTTTCACGCGTAGTCGGTGAAATCATGGTATAAACCTGTTCAAAGCCCGCTTCCATGAGATATCCCAAACGAATGATAAGCATCGTGATAATCGTAGAAGCGATCATGGGGATGGTGATTTTGAACATTTGTTGGAACTTAGTCGCCCCGTCCAGCTTTGCCGCCTCGTACAAACAGCTGTCGATAGAAAGTATCGCCGCAATATATACGATAGAGCTGTAGCCGATTTCTTTCCAACCGGACAGCGCAACGACTAAGCCTCTAAACAGGGACGCCTCGCCAAACCAATAAACGTCTATCCCAAAAAATTGATTGATGGGACCGTCGAGCGCCAACAAATTTTTGAAGATACCCGTGATGACTACCCACGATAAGAAGTGCGGCAGGAATACCATACTTTGCACAAAGGTAGAAAACTTCTTCCACTTTACGTCTGCAATCAGCACTGCCAAGAAAATAGGCAGAGGGAAGAGAATGAATATCTTCATTGCACTAATGATAAGGGTATTCGCTATATATTTCCCGATATCCGCGTCGCTGAAAATTTTAATGAAATGGTCAAACGTCCACTTTGCCTTAGAAAACGCCGTAAGCGGATTAGAATACTTTACAAAGTTAATCTTATCCTTAAAGGCGATTAAAAGCCCGACCATCGGCAAATAAGCGAATATTAACGCAAGTACAACCGCGGGAATTAAAAACGGGTACAGCGTTTTATACTTTTTTAATTGCTCCTTTACGTGTTTATCCATGATAAATTACCTATTGTTATACCATGCGTTGATTGCATCCGTGGCAGCCTTACCGCCGTCGTTGTTGAATTTTTGAAGATAGGTTGCAAGCTTACCTGCGCCGCCTTCCGCAAGCATGATGAAATACTGCGACTGCGCATAAAGCTCAATTTTGCCTCTGTTTGCAGAATATTCTGCGATAGGAGGCATTGCGTCTGCGATATTTCTAACGCCTACTGCGTCCGCGTCCGTCATAAGTTCATCCCAAGCACGGAAAAGTTCGGGTACTTTACGGACTCTCGCTTTCCAGTACTGCGTATACACAAGCTCGTTGCTGCCCGTGAGGTAATAGCTTGCTTGGTCCTTTTGCGCAAAGTTTTCGGTTACGGGAAGATAATCCCCCTTTGCGCTAAGCGTCCAGTGTACGTTCTCCGTACCAAGTACGATATCACGGAAGTTGTGTACGGTGTCGTTGTCCGTAATCTTGGAGTTCATCCAGTCGATTGCATAGCCCGCGTTTTCTGCCATGTAGAAAGGAATTGCCGTAATGTAGGTGTAACCGCTGGTACGATATACCTTAAACTGCCCACTGGGATTTTGCAAGGAACGAAGGTATGCAAGCGTATTTTCTTGCGTGCCGTCCGCTTCCAAATCGCTGATTACGTCGTTTTCCGCAAGCGTTTGTACGATTGCGCTTACGCTCCAAAGCGAGGTTGCAATAGCGCCAGCTTTGCCCGAACCGAATTCCTGAATCGCCGTCGAGGAATCCTTCGTTTGCGCGTCTTGAGCAATCAAGCCGTCCGCTTTCAAGCCTGCCATGTAGTTTACGTATTCGTTATAACGAGGCGCTTCCATATAATAGAGCACTTTCTTCGTGCCGTTGATATCGTATTCCTGCCATTCGGTATAGATGCCGAACGCTGCGGAAATCGAATAAATAAGCGGCGTGTACTGATCGTACGTCAAAGGCGTAACGTTATATCTATTTTTAATTGCAACAAGCGTAGAACGGAATTCTTCAAGCGTCGTGGGAACTTCCAAATTCAGCTCATTAAGCCAGTCATAACGGAATACGATGGGATTTTCGATGTTATCGGAGGACGCTCTTTCGGGGATACCGTAAATTTTGCCGTCTACCGTAGCGACGTCCCAAGATTCCTTGGAAATAACGCGCTTAAGCTCGGGGCCGAACTTATCCAACACTTCATCCAAGGGAAGAAGTACGTCCAAGGCAATCATGTCCGCAAATTGCGCCGTCGTAAGCTTCATTGCATGATATTCTTCTCTTGCAATCATTTGCGTGTTCAAGTTTGCGGAAGCATCGGAAGCAGGAAGCTGAGAATAGTTCACCTTATAGCCCGTAATCTGTTGAATCAGCTGTGCGTTAGAATCCTCGTTTACCGCTTTAATATCACGCCCGGAGTTGGGCATAAGCACGTTGAGATCAATCTTTTGGGAAAGATCAATGTCCATATTTACTTGATATTCTTCGTCATCGCCAGGGTTGCAAGCCGTAAACGCAGAAAGCATAAACGCGCCTGCCAGTACGCCGCAAAGAATTTTAGTTGCCGTCTTTTTCATCATTTATCTCCTTTTTCTTTTTTTATCAAGCTTAATCCGCAAAGCAGAATTGCCGCCGCCGTAATACCCAGCCCTGCCACCGAACCAGAGCAACCTGCGATTTCGGGCTTTTCTTCCTCCTCACCGCTCATTTGACAGGGAGGTTCACAAACAGAGCTGTCCGCCACGGACGAATCCGTTTCGCTGCTGCTATCCTCCGAAGAATCGTCGGGAGGCATCACGGGCGTTTGCGTCGTGTAATCGTCAAGGCTTGCATAATCCTTTGCATCTTCGCCCTTTTCAACGAGCAATACCGCGTTGCATACCGCGCGAAGCGAGCCGTCCGAGGGTTTGTTCAAGGTCGTCAAGCCATTGCCCGTATCGAACATAAAGGTGGAAGAACCGCCGCCGTCAAGCTCTAATGCGAACTCGGCGCCGAGCGCCTTTGCAAGCTTACCTTCTTCCGCAACCGTACAGCCGACGCTGTAACCCGATTGTCTGCCGTCCAAAACGCCCAAGAACATTGTTCCGTCCGCCTTCATACCGATAAAGGTACGGGGCGCGTTTGTACCGCCGCCGTTTTTGTCGCTTGCCGTGGAATGCGTGGAAGGTACGATTTCACCGCCCTCTACGAGAATGTCCCAACCGCCGACCACGTAATCCATGCCCTCGAATTTACCGTCGGGCGCTTGTAAAATTTTAACGTCCGCACCGTAGGTCATGGATTTGGAAAGAAAGGTCGCAAGCTTGGTATCCGCTTTTGCAACCAAAGCACATTGCCCTGTCGAAAGGGTGAGCGCCTTGTCCGCTTTTACGGGCACGGTAGCCGTACCAACCAACGGTCTTTCGGTAAGAATGGTGGAATCCCCGCTCGGCTTCATTTTATACTTAACGTAGCCGGTGAGCGCCAAATCGCTTGCCGAGGTGTATAACGCAAGCTCGCCGTCGGCTGGAATTTCATTCATTTTATCAATATCCAAACGGTAGGTGTCCTCGCCCAACGCTACTTGTAAAACGTCTTTCGTTTGCGTTACGCGCCCTACCGCTGCATTTCCGTTATTGTCAAACCCGAACGAGTTCTTGTTTGCGTACGTGCCAAGCTTAACGACTTCGCCGTCTTTTACAAGACTTTCAATGTTGGTAACCGTACTGCCTACGTAGGAGAAGAAGTCCCCGTTGGTTGCCATAACGACTTTTCTGCCCGTTTTGGCTTCATAATCCTTTGCAATATTCGGTACGGTCGTGGGCTTGATAGACCCGTCGGTGTTTCGTACGTCGTGGACCACGAATTCATAATCGCTATCCGCCGTAGGCTTGTACTCGCCGTAAAACAAGGTTTGCTTACCGTCCGTTTCGGAGTACTGATATTTTTTATACGTACCCCACGCTTTGGTAACGGTTGCCGTGGGTGTGCCGATATCGGTAATCGTAGCGGCGCTAGCCACCCGACAAACCGTCATAGGCAAAAGCAAGACAAGCGTTGCCAAGGAAAGCAAAAATCTCCTCTTCATATTTCACCTCTCGTTATGTATGTAAGTTGTAATTTCTACAACTGCGTTTCCAAATTTAAGGATTTGCTGCCTTTTGGCAGCTTGGCGTTTTTCACCGCCAAGCCACCGCAGCGTTTTTTTGTGTTAAAAGTTTGAATTATTCGCTAACTTTGGTTGCAAATTCGACAGTCTTATCTTCGCCGACGATCGTAACCGTTTTGCCGATAGATCTGTTGCCGTAAAGGAAACCGCGCGCATTATTAGGGCTGCTATTAGGAGCAAACAACAAATATTCGCCGTCCTGCAAGGACTCAAAAGCTTTAGCCAAATAGTTGCTTGCAGTCATGATAGATGCATCTTGAACACCCGAAGTATTGCTCGCATCAAAATATTTACCACTTGCACCGTCGTAAATTCTTACGATTTCGCCGTACTGATTTAATACCATTGCTACGCCATAACCGCCAGAAGCACTTGCACCGTCATAATCGGGCTTAACCAAATAAATTTTATCAGCCAAGGTCCCTACGCTGTCGCCTGCGCCAAGAATAACAAACTCAGTTGCTTCGTTAAATTCTTTGCTGTTTGTACCAATCGTAACGTTAACCATTTTAGGAGCGTTGGGATCCTTAAAGGTAACCGTCTTTTCAACGCCGACAATCGTAACCGTTGCACCAACAACTCTATTACTCAAAAGGAACGCACGAGCCGTATTAGACCCAGAGTTAGGAGCGATCAATAAATACTCGCCCGTTTGCAAGGAAGCGAGAGCTTCCGTCAAATAGCCAGAAGCCGTAATTACGCCCGTTACACCAGCGGTGTTATCAGCGTCGTAATATTTACCGTTTGCACCGTCGTATACTCTTACGGTTTGGCCATACTTATTCAAAACAATCGCTTCACCATAGCCGTTAGCAGCAAGCGTACCGTCAAATTCGGGGGTAACCAAATAGAAACTGTCCGTAAATGCCGTTACACTGTCGCCTGCACCTAAGAGGGTAAGCATAGTCGCTTCATCAACCGTTTTGCTGTTCGAGCCGATGGTAATCGTAACTTGGTTAACTACGGGCTCGGGATCGGGTTCGGGATCGGGTTCAGGATCGGGCTCGGGATCGGGTTCGGGATCAGGATTAGGATCAACAGGCTTGGTTTCGAACGTGAAACCAGTAAGTTCAAATTGAGCGCCGATTTCGATAGGCGTAGTGTCGTCCACGTGGTTTTCCCAACGAGTATTGTTCAAGAACGCCTGACCTGCGCCGCCATTATAGCCCTTCGTACCGAAGATAAGATATTCGCCCTCTTCGGGATTCCATTCTGCAAACGCCGCCGCTTCGTATTCCGTTGCGCTACAAGCTTCTCTATCCGCCTTGGTTACCGCGTCAGGGCCGTAGTACTGAGCGTTACCGCCACTGTAAATCGCCTTGATTTGACCATATTTATCAAGGATAACCGCCGAACCGTAGTTATTATCAAAGTTCAACGTGCCTTCATAATCGGGCGTGAAAATAATGTACTGATAGTTTGCAATATTGGAAGGGCAGGTATTCGTGCCGTCAACGATGCAAACAAGACTTTCATCAATTATAGAGCTCTTCGTGTTACCACTCTTATAAGTGAAGGCAACCGTGAAGATTTCATCGCTAACCTTTACGATACGGGTAAACGTCGTTCCGTTGCCTTCTGCGTCTTCAATCTTCAAGGTGAAGGTATAGTTGCCGCCAACCGTTGCGTTATAACCGCCAACGTCAGTAACTTCAATCGTAAGACCCGTCTTGATATCGTCGCTTACTTCAAAGGTACCGTTGTCATCGGAGTATGCAATGCTTTCAAGCGCTTTCGCCTTTGCGTCAGCCTCGGAAGTGCCGTACAGTACAGTAACGTCTGCGGGTTTGCTTACAACGGGAGCTTGGTTAACGTACGTCGTCAACATTTCGTCTTCCGCGTCTTTGTCGATGTACATCTTCACTACCGTGCCGTAGGTTTCGATTACGTTTTTAACCATGAAGCCTGCGCCGCCCATGTCGAAGTTTTCGTTAAGGTAATACTTATAAACTACGACTGCATAACCGCCTGCAGGGATTACCATGTTCTTGGAGAAATCTGCCGCCGCCAAAGAACCTGCGGGTGCGCCCGTTCTCGAAGGGTTAGCTTCGTTCATGAGCTTACCGTTTCTACCGTCGCGGCCTTCGATAACCTTACCGTTAGCGTCGATAATCGCCGCTTCGCCGTGGCTGCCGTTTACGCTTACGGTCATGGGTTCAGTCGTTGCATTCTTGAATACGTACGTACCTTCCTTGAATGCTTCCGTGGGAGCTTCCGTCAAAACGATATAGTCTTGACCTTCGAAAGGAAGCTTGACGTTGTTGGGGATATCGATATTGTTACCGCCATCATCCTTACCGCCGTCTTGATAGTTGTTGTCTTTTGCTACTTCCAAAATAAGCTGAGGAAGCGCCTCGTTAATTACGATCGTTCTCGTAGCCGTACCCGTCTTGCCCTTAGAGTTGGTTGCGCTGTAAACGATTACGTACGTGCCCGCTTTGGAGTCGCCGTCTTCCCATTCGCCCCAACCGTCCCAGTCGGTAATTTCAACGCTGATATCCGTATCGTATTCATCCGTTACGCTTACGTCCGCCATGGAAAGGAGCAATTCATCAATATCCTCTACGTCGCTGGGGTACAAGCCTTCCGTCATTTCCGCCGCCCCGATGGTGATTACGGGTGCGCTAAATTCATCCTGCGTACCGCCGCCTGTGCTGGAATTGTCTTCCACGCTGCTGCCCGCGTCGCTGCCGCCTACACTTTCGGTTGCGGTGGATTCTTTAGACGAGTCGTCGCCGTCGGAATCACAACCCGCGCCAAGCGCCATAGCGGAGGTCATCGTCAACGCCATGAGTGCCATTAAGAGTCTTTTCATCTTCATCTTTTTTCCTCCAAAATTTTTTTCTTTTTATTTTTAACGCATACCTGCACTGCGTTTGTTTCAATTAATCTTGCTTTCTGCTTTTTTTACCAAGAACGAACGCCGATACTGCAATCAAGGCAATCCCTGCGCCGATACCGCCGACTACGCTACCGCAACCGCCGTCCTCTTCCGTTTGAGGCGTGTTATCCGCCGAAGTGGAAGGAGACGTCGTAGGAGGCGTACCAGGTACGGAAGGAGCGGGAGCTGTGTAGCCGAGAATGGAGATTTTGGTTTCAAGCAAATCGTACAAATCGCTCATTGTCTCTCTAATACGCGTACCCGAGAACCCTTTCGCAAAAGGCTGCGTGCCCGCTTGCTTGGTCAGCTTCGCCACTTCTTCTTGAATCGCAACAAGGTCAGCGCCCGTTGCATAAGGCATTGCTAAAATCTCATCAAAACGAGCTTTAAGTGCCGTTTTTTGTTCCGCCGTCATGCCTTCGTTAGGAATATAGATACGGTCCGCTCTATCAAGCACCGCGTCAAAGTACGCTTTCAATACTTTATCTACACTCGCGTGAGGGAGTACCGCGTCCTTGGAATTTGCACCTGCTTTCAAAAGGGTCTGCACGTCGTTATGCCCGATGATTTGCGTGGAGCAGAAGATAACGTAGCCGCTTGCCCCGCCCATGTACGACGCTTCGATTTGGTAACAGTTTTCATACGCCGCCAAACCTCTGTACGAGGACGCAAGCCCCGTATAGTAGTAGCACTTGGTACCAGCCGCCACAACCATTTGGCTAACGCCGCTCATAACCTCGTTTGCGGAATCGAAATACGCCATGGGGGTTGCGATGTCAATCCAACCGTTTCTAAACCAAGTCTGCCAGTCTTGCTTTTTCTGTTCCTTGGTTTGGGTAATCGAGCTGAATACCGCCGTGGAAAGGAGAACGCCCTTTTCCTTTTTAATTTCGTTATTCACGCGTTCTACAAAGCCCGTTACCGCGTTCATGCGGAATTCGCACCATGCGTCGTAGTTTGCCGTACTGTTCAAAATATTACGTCTAAACTGCGTAATCATTTTATCTACGCTAGTTGCCGTAAGCGTGCTTTCTTTGCCTAACGTCTTAGCAAACTCCGTCATCGCATACATGGTATAGCCGGTGTCCTCCGCCTTCGTCGAAACGGGGTAACGGATATAGTCCAAGTTCAAACCCGCGATATCGGGGAACTTCGTCAAAAGCTCGGTGTAATAGGTAATCAAGAAATTCTGCACCTCGGGGTTTACGGGGTCGATAAAGATATATTCCCCGCCCTCGTTCTTTTGCAGGTACGTACCGTCCGCGTTATACATAATCCATTCGGGATGCTGATTCAAAAGCTTAATGTTTCTCGCAAGACCTACGTAGAAGTCCTCTACCCAAGCGTGCACTTCAATGCCTTTTGCTTTTGCAAGCGCAACGAATGCGGAAAGGTAATCCTCATAACCCGTGTATTTAGCCGAAGTGAAATCCTTATGATAGTCCACGTAATCGGATTTGAACATGGAATAGCCGTTAAAGAAGGTTTCCACAAAAATCAGGTTAATCCCCGTATCTGCATAAGTATCAATGGTCGCCGCCAAATCGGTCAAGTTCTTTTCTACCGGTCTATGCCATACCGCACGCGCCGTTACGGGACGGCTTTCGCTGCTCATAGACAGGATTTCATAGCCGAGCGCCTCTACCTCAAGCTTTTGCGCGTTGTAGCTCATAAGCGCTTTGGTCTTTTCCAAATCAGACCAAGTCGCCTGCGCCATTTTCGTTTCGATTTCCGTCTTCGTTCCTTCCAACGCCGTCAAACGGGTATGCGCTTCGTCAATCTTTGCCGTCAAGCCCGTTCTGTCTACGTCGTAGAGTTGGTCCACCATCTTTTGTGCGCTTTGTACGATACCGAGTACCGTTTCCTGCGTATTTACAAAGAAACTGTTGAGCGAGGTCGTAACCGAAATTTCTTTCTTCTCCTCATTTAAGGTAACCTTTGCGCCCTTGGGGATTTGCGAACGGATGAAATCTCTTGCAACGCCGTGTCCGCTGATAACGTAGCCGCCTGCGGGAATGGAAGAAACGTTTACGCCTCTTTCCACTACGTCGCCGTTTGCGTCAACTGCCGCCTCGTAGCCGTATACGTTCGTACCCGTACCGCTTGCATCGTTATATTTCCAGCCGTCTTTATAAATAATCATTTGGCTGTCCCCTCTATATGCGGGGAAGGGTTCGTTTTCCGTTTCCCATACGTTGGGGTTCGCTTCCCAGTCGTCCGCGTTTTGATATACGTAGTTATAGGTATATCTCACGGGCTCGCCGCCGAAACGAATATAATCAAAGCCTACGAGGGAAAGCTTGTCGCCCAAGTTAAAGCGGTTACCCTCCAACAGCCTACCTCTATACCCCGTTTCACCGTGCGCACTGAGTACAAAACCGTTGTCGGGAATAAAGCTACCTGAATCGTCGCCCATACCGAAGCCGCGGAAAGAGGTAAGTTCGAACTTGCCGCTCGTTTCGTCAAAGATTGCGGTAAGCTCGGTGCCGAAGACGTTCGTACCCGTCTTTTCGCCGAAATCATAGTCGTAATACACGACCATATACCCCGTACGCACACCGTTAAGTGTATCGATAGCGACACGCGCGCCTGCGTCCGATTCTACCGCTTGTTCCACCAGCTCAAGCCCTTCTACGGTAAGCACGTCGCCGATTGCTACCGTAAAGGCGGAACCTACGGGCAAGGAAAGTACGTAACCGCCTACGGGAATGTAGGTCGTACCGTCGCCCGCCGTATTTTCTTTCGTTACTTTGTACGTCTTATCAACGTATTCTACGGTGTATTCTTTGTAATTACCCGTACGTTTCGTCGTCGTATACGGATACAACGCCGTAAAGATAATCGGGTCTTGGGATTGCATCTTCTCCGTGTCCAGAGTTTCCGTTGCCGATACCAACGCCCCGCCCGACGCTTCATCGCGATAGCTTACGGGATCGGTGGATACCCCCGAAAGGGTTGCCGTGCCCTTTTTAACGGTAAGCCCCGTTTGTGCAAACGTGCCCTCCGTAAGCCCATCCGCAGCCGACGCCCCGTGCACGGATAAGCCCGTAAAGCCGAACACCAAACAAAGCGCCATTACCAAGCACAAAATCACTGAGTAAATTGCTTTTTTCGTTTTCGTGTACATACACTTTCCTCTCTTTATCTTTATTTATATGGTTTAACAGTCAAGTCCACCTCGAACATCCTGCTCCAAGGCATTTCGCATTTATCAATCACGTATGCCGCGCGGACGGCGGGTAAAAGTTCCCCGATATAGTCGTCTAACTTCTCCTTGACGATTTCAGCCACCTTGCCGTCCTTACCGTCGGCGTGAAAATAGTTTAGCCCGTCCATGGCAGGAAGCACGTCGTTGGTTACAAGCCTTCTTATCCGACCGCAGTAGCCTACGTCCTCGTAAATACGCTCCGCCGTGAATGCGCGATGCGTAGGCGTATCGCCATAGTAGTAATGCATGACCGCCTGACAAATCACCGTACCCAAGCTATTGGAGGAGGTGTTCCAGCCCGCGTAACCGCTTAAACGGAATACCCCGAACGACTGCTCGATAAGCACCACCAACTCCTCGTCTCCACCGTTGCAGTACGCAAGGTCGGCTGCGGCTACCCGCTTGCCCTTTTCTAAGGCAAGGCGCATTTTTTCCACAAAAGCGGGCAGGTTGCGTTTTTCGTACTGCTCTCCGCCTTTTTGCGCCGCGTCTTGCATCTTGCCAACGGGCAGGTTGCAAAAGAGTAATATATCTGCCTTTTCTTCATCTTCCGTCAAATAACAGCCCGCGCTTTTGATTTGCGAGGCGATGCTCCTTTCCACCGCGCGGTCTTCGTAAAGAGGAATTACCTTTTTACATTCCTCAGCGGGATAGACCGGGCAAATGGTAACCGCCGTTCCACGCAAATCGTTTACGAACGCTGACAGCATCGTCATGCCCACTTCGTCTGCCCCGGGGTAGATATCTACTGCGGGCAGCCCCTCCCGTTCGATAAACGCGCGCACCTTTTGCTGATCGATTGCCGTATAACCGTACGGCGAAGAATCGTCCTGCGGAACAACGAATTTATCAATCTCTTTACCCACCATTTTCAAGGTTTTGAAAAGCATGACTAAATTGCGCTTTCTGCGTTGGAGATAGTCCTCTAAATTGTCGCCGATTTTTTTATCCAGCTCCGTTACGGTAGAAGTGTATTCGCTTTCGGTTATCACCCCGACCTCGAACTTATGAGAGGCTTGCCCGCGCAAGAAAATCTCTCTTCCGCAATATTCGTAATAATCAGGCTCCTCGTCGCTGCTTGAATAGGAAGGGCAACGCATAATCAAACCGAATGCAAAAATTTTAAGCGCGGGGTTTTTCGCCTTAAGCTCTTTCAAAAGATACAGCCTGTCCGTCAGCACCTCTTCACTGAGCGTATGTAATCTAGACGGAAGAATCCCTCCGTATAAAAGCGTATCGACCGAAAGCGCCAACCCGTACGCGTCTTCGCATTCCGTTTTCAAAAATTGCGCCAACGCCTCGTGGTCCGCGGGGATTTTCTTTTGCCCCATAGCCGATTTATCAGGACAAACTACCCTGAAATCGGGATTGTTTTCGCTTACCATGGACGCAAACGCATAATTGCAAGGTCTTTCATCCAGCGGTAAATATACGATTTTTTTCTTCATGTTTCTATCCACTACCTTCACCAAGCGTATCCCTATCAAGATTTATTCTTTGTTTGCGGGGGCAAACAAAGAAAGGCTAGCCTTTGTTCAAAAATTTCATTTTTTGTTCAATCATATACATTATATCATAGTCTTTTCACCGTGTCAATATAACTTTCATTTTTTTTTGCGAAAAAGAAAAAATTTTTCTAGTTTTTTTGCTGTTTGTGAAAAAGTTTTTTATTTTTATCCGTTAAAATTCCCGCGCACAAAAAAACCGCCCCCTCAGGGGCGGTTTGCCTTGTAAACGTTAAGCCTTTTTTAAGAGTAACGTCTTAATTTCAAATTGTCTAAAGGAAAGAGGGATGCGATTGCCCGTTGCAAGCAGGCGAGGGTTTTCTTCCAGCATATCGCATTCATAAACGGCGTAATCGCCGTCGAGCAACAGCTCGCAATCGCAAAGCGAACGCTCGCATTCATACATACGGAGAACGGTAGCCCCACCCTCCTCGGCAAATTTTACCGTTTCGACAATGACGTTAGGAGCGGTAACCCCCTTCACCGGCACGCGGACGTTTCCTTGGAAAAGAACGGGCTTGCGGTTGAAGGCATAGGCAGGCAGGGTAACCGTTTCCGCCGTAAAGCCTCCCTCGTGCGGGAGCAACGCATAGCTGAAATATTTCGTACCTGTTTCTCCTACCGCGTCGGGACGTTTACCGCTTTTGAGCAGGGAAATCCCCATTCTTCCGCCACAAACGCTGACCCCGTATTTGCCATCGTTCAAAATCGACATACCAAAGCGGGGTTCAGACAAATCCGTCCATTTATGGTTGCATACCTCGTATTTTGCCTGCTCTTCGGAGGTGTTGCGGGTGCAAGGACGCTCGATGTAGCCAAACTGTATCTCGCTCTTGTACGCGCTTGCCGCAAGGTTGGTGTCAAACTCCGCGCGCAAGAATTTATGGTCGTCCGCCCATTCCAGCTTACTTTCAAACGCAATCTCCTTTTTGAAGGTATAGAAGACCATGTCTTGGGTCAAACGGCTCTTGCCCGCCAAATCGTACACTGTACGGATACGCAATTCCAACGCCCCGCAAGACACGATTTCACTGCTGATTACACGCACGGGGCAACCCTTCTTCGTATAATCTGCATCCACGTCCCAATTATCCCAAAGATAAGGCGTATCCTCGTACATGCATATCTCGTTGAGCACACCTTTGGCAAGCTGTCTGCCCTTATGCTTTAAGGAAATAATTTTTCCTTCCTTGATGACAGCTTCGTAATAAGGGGTTACAATTTTATCCCCGTCCACCTGAAACACGCCCTCGGGTTGAATACGCCCGCCGTAGGCATAAGGCTTAAAGGCAAAAAGCCCAACGGAAACCTGATTTCCGTCTAAATCTTCATAGGTTTGCTCGCCGTCTACGGCGGGGAGCACCTCCTTACGGGCAAAACCGAGAGTATTATAGTATTCCTCCCCTTGCATAAACGCCTGTAATTTTTCCAACGTCTGCGTGTTTTCGGCAATGGCTTTTTCGTGAACTTCGTGAATACACGTTCCCGGTAAAATATCGTGGAATTGGTTGAGCATGAGCACGTCGTAGCATTCGTCAACCAGCGTTTTCACATCGCTATTCCCTAAGCCTACGCCCAGCAGCTCTACGTCTTTTAAGGCGTTCTCCAACTTTCTATTCAACCGCTTAATATCGTGGTTGGTGGTAAGCGTGCCTCTATGCAATTCCAAGTACAATTCCCCCTCGTAGGCGGGAAGCTGTTCGCTTTGCAATCTTTGCATAAATTCGGACACCGAAGTATGGTTCACCGCTGCATAAGGGTAGGTCTTTTCTGTTTTAATAGCGTTTTCCACCATTTCGCGCGAGGGACCGCCGCCGCCATCGCCATAGCCGTACGCAATCAAAACGTTCTCCGTCAAATGCTTATTCAGGCGTTTTTCCAAACGGGAAGTGATAAATTCCGGGTCCGCTTTGCTTTGAATGGTGTTAAAGTGCACCAAAACCTCGCTGCCGTCTATCCCCTTCCACGTAAAGGATTCGTAGGGGAATTTATTCGTATCGTTCCAGCTTAATTTTGTTGTAAGGAAGTAGGGCACGCGGCAGCCTTGCAAAATTTGAGGCAGCGCCGCGCTGTACCCAAACGTATCGGGAAGCCAGAACACGTCCGCCTCGTAATCGAAATATTTTTTCATAAACCGCTTGCCGCGCAAAAATTGACGGATAATCGATTCGCCGTCGGTAAGATTGCATTCGCACTCAACCCAAGTACCGCCGTTCGGCTCGAACCTGCCCTCTTTGACAAGCTCCTTAATCTCCTCGAAAAGCTGGGGATAATCTTGGCGAATCCAATCCAAATACACCACCGAAGACATGATAAAGCGGTACTGCGGATACTCTTTCAAAAGGGTTACGGCGTTGGACGCAGTGCGCGCGGCTTTATGGCGGCATTCCTCCACCGTCCAAAGCCAAGCCGTATCCAAATGGCTGTGCCCGATAATCCCCGCAAAGGGAGCTTTTTCCTCCCCCGACGCCTTTAAGCCGTCGAAAAACTTATTCATTACGGCGTTCGCCTCTTTAAGCTCCTCTTTCAAGGGCGCGCGCTCGGGCAATACGGTCAGGAGCTCAAAAAGCTCCTCATACGTTTGATACGCGTCGATTTTGCGCACGTCCCCATCCTTCATACAACGGAAATAGGACACCAAAAGCTCGGAGTTATCCAAAAACTCCTTGACCGTTTCGTCCACGTCTACGATTGAAATTTTATTGTAAATTCTTTGCGGTCGGTATCCGTTAACGGAAAAGGTCTGTTTTTTCTCAAAGGGCATCGTACCGTAGAAGGTATGCGAAGCGTACCCCTCTATCCTCATCTCCGCGCCCTGCGGAATGCTTTTAAGTGAAATGAATTTATGGCAACGGAAAATCGCGTCCTTGCCGTTGGGAAGATAATCGGTCATGCCGAACGGTCTTCCGTTGGCAAGCAATAGATTTTCCACCGCGCCGTTCTCCACGTACAGGTAAGGATTTGCAAACCCCGTCGCGTACGTGAAAGTAAAATTACCGTAGCCGAAGTCCTGTCCCCACTCCTCTCCTTTTCGAATAGGCTGACCGTCCAAAAGCACCGTTTGCTCCTCTTCTCCACGAAGAAGATAGTCCGCGTAGACGTCCTTCAACCGTACGATTTTAAGCACTAACCTATCTAGTTGCCTTATGTTTATCATTTTCCCTCCCCCTTCCGTTAAATGGATTTGTTGGATACTGCTTTTGCCGCGTTAAGCGAGCGTTTACTCGATTCCTCGCCCTGCATATCGAATACCGCCGTACACAGCATATTTACAATGTACGATTGCGCCGCCACGGACGCGAGCGAACCGCCCTCGTGCGCGCTTTCCTTGCGACAGGTAAAAAAAGCGATATCCGCATACTTCGCAAGCGGAGATTTATTATAATTAGTCAAAACGATAAGCGGCGTACCGTTCCGTTTTGCAATTTCCGCAATATCGATAACGTCCTTGGTCGCGCCCGAAACACTGACGAGAATCATGACGTCTTTTTCCGTAAGGTTGGAAGCGATAATCGCCTGCATATGCGGGTCTACCGTGCTCTCCACAGGCAAACCCGTGCGTACCAACCTGTTTTTCATCATTTGCGGAGCTATGGACGAATTCCCTACGCCAAATACGCATACCCTATTCGCTTTATGTATAAGCTCTGCCGCGCGAGTGCATTCTTTTTCGTCTAACTGCTTATAGGTTTCCATAATTGCGTCCACCATACTGCTTGCTATCCGCTTTGCGTTCCCCTCCGGCTCCGTTTTTTCTTCCGCGCCAAGCTCCTGACTTAGGCAAAGCTTGAAATCCTGAAAGCCGCGGTACCCCAGCTTACGGCAAAAACGGAGGAAGGTCGCCTCTGCAACCTTGAGCTTCCCCGCAAGCTCGGTGATGGACATATAGATGATTTCCTCTTTGGGAATCGTTTTAATTTTCTCAATCATGCGCAGCTCTGCCTTAGTTGCCGCCGCCTTCAGGCTTTCTATCCTATCAAATACTTTTCCTACCACCTTACTTTCTCCATTTTCTATAAATCACGCGTTCCGCGTCCACCTTAAACGGCTCGTTCAACGCATACCTGCTATTGACGTATGCAAGCAAACTCAAATCATACGGCGCGTATTTACAGCCGTTCAGCACGCCTGCGTACGCCGCAATCTCCTCCTCGCTTGCTCCCCGTTTTACCGCCTCATACAGCCTGCATTCTATCGACAAAAATTCCCTAAGGCTTGCCGTTTCCTCCAAAAATGCCTTGGGGGCTTTCTTTTGCAGCTCTTCAAGCGCCCACTCGATTTTTTGATAGCGCTTATCAAGGGCCTTTAAGTTTCCCGCCTGAAAGAGGTTTTCTATCTTTGTCGATGCGGACATTATCGTTGCTTCGTTTAGCGAAACGAACACTTCGCCTGCGCGAACGCAGCCCTTGAAATACGAGCTTACCGCTCTTTTTAATGCCTCCTCGGCGCAGTACCCCTCGCAATCCCAAGCGTATTCCGCCATGGTTGCTAAGGGAATTTTGCTGCACTCGAAAAGCTCGGAAAGGTTAGCGATATACCCTATATGCGTTTGGTGCAGCTTGCGTCCTCTTCCCGTTAATGCGCCGAGATAAATACGGCGCTTGGGTTCAAAATCGTTAACGGGATAATTATCCCATAAAACAGGCTTCCTGCCGAAATTTTTGGCAACAATTTCCCCATCCTCTTCAGTAATTGCCTCCGCAACGGTATTGTACCCCGTCCAAAATACCTCGATATCCTGATGCAGATGCTTACGCAATTCTGCCCGATACGGCGTATCGAAATTTTGCATATAATCGGTGGGACAAAACAAGAAGGGCGCTTCAGGCGACAGCCTTTCCAAAAGATAGTTGGCAAGGTGGGCTTGCGCCTCGGCGGGCGAGGTAAATAAGCCTTGCTCCGCTTGCGAAAGCTTGGGCTCGATATCGTCCATAAGAAGCGCAAACTTACGCACCCCAAACGCGCGCACTTTTTTGAGCTTATTTAATAAAATTTCATAATCTTTTTCATTCGCAAAATCAAAATCCTTCCCGGGACTGATGGCAAAGAAAAAATCGACCCCCGCCTTTTCCGCGGAAGAAAACAATTCCTTAAGCTTGCTTTCCTCCTCCGCAGGATAATCCTCTCTCCATTTATCGCGGTGATATACGTCGTCCTTGGGGGCATATATATATGCGTTCATTTTCAGGCGCGCAAGCAGAGCAGGCACTAAAAGACGCTGTTCGTGGGTATACGGCTTACCGTAAAACCCTTCCACTATTCCGCGCAAAGGAAAAGACGGATAATCCTTTAAGTAACAAACGGGATAGCCGCATTCCTCTTTCAAGCTGCGAACTGCTCTTTTTGCATATTCCTTAGCGCGAGGATTTTGATAGCGGATAGAACAAACGCCCTCTTCGTCTATCACGACCGTAAACCCGTCGATAGGCAGAGCTTCGTCCTTTTTATAGCTGTGTTTTACAATGCGCACGCGCTTGTTTAAGGGATAAAATTCTTTGTACATTTTTTCACCCATTTTGAAAATTTATTTCATTTTACTCCATTTGAATGAAATTGTCAATACCCTAATTTATTTTTTTACAAAAAATACACCGTGTTTTTCCATAAGAAAAACACGGTGCAGTACCTAGACTTTTTATTTCGCGTTCTTTTCCTTAAAGCGTGCTTTGGCGCGCAGCTCGCTGTCCAAAATACGTTTTCTAATACGCAAGGATTTGGGGGTTACCTCCAACAGCTCGTCATCGGCGATAAATTCCAAACATTCCTCCAAACTCATTCTGCTTACGGGAACGAGGGTAAGCGCGTCGTCGCTGCCCGAAGAACGGGTGTTCGTCAAGTGCTTGGTCTTGCAAACGTTGACGTTGATATCGTCTGCGAGGTTGGTATAGCCCACGACCATGCCTTGATATACAGGCGTGCCGGGCGTTACGAATAGCGTACCTCTGCCCTGCGCGTTGAAAAGCCCGTAGGTAACCGCTTCGCCTGTTTCAAACGCTACCAAGGAACCCGTATTTCTACGCTGCATATCCCCTTTATAGGGCTCGTAGGAATAGAATATCGTGTTCATGATACCCTGCCCTTTTGTATCCGTCAAAAACTCGCTCTTATACCCGAAAAGTCCTCTCGAGGGAACGGTAAATTCTAAGCGCATACGGTTGCCGATTGCCGTCATTTGCAGCAACGTACCTTTGCGGTTGCCCATTGCTGAGAATACGGGCCCCGTCATATCCTCGGGCACGTCGGCCACAAAACGCTCGATAGGCTCGTGCACGACCCCGTCAATGACCTTATAAAGCACCTTAGGGGTGGATACCTGAAATTCATACCCCTCTCTTCGCATGGTTTCAATGAGAATGGAGAGGTGCATTTCCCCTCTTCCGCAAACACGGAAGCTGTCCGCATATTCAGTGTCCGCCACACGCAAGGATACGTCGCGAAGAAGCTCTTTATACAACCTGTCGCGAAGCTGTCTACTGGTAACGAATTTCCCCTCTTTCCCCGCAAACGGACTGTCGTTGACGGAGAAGGTCATCTCAACCGTGGGGTCTTCGATTTTTACAAACTGTACAGGCTCGACCTTAGCAGGGTCGCATACGGTATCCCCGATATTCAATCCGTCGATGCCCGAAAACATAACGATGTCGCCCGCCTGTGCGCTGTCTACGAGCACGCGTTCCAAGCCCTCGATTTGATATAAGTTTACGATACGGCAATTGGTACGCACTTTATTGTCGTTGAAATTACAAATACTCACGGGAGCGTTTGCGCGAATGACGCCGCGCTCGATTCTACCGATACCGATTCTGCCTACGAATTCGTTGTAGTCAATACAAGAAACGAGAAGCTGCCCTGCCCCTTCCGTATCCAAATCCATGGGCGGAATATGCTGCAAAATGGTATCGAACAAAGGATTCAAATTCTCCTCTTGCTTATCGGGAGTTAAGGACGCCGTACCCTGTCTGCCGCAGCAGTAAACGATAGGGCTTTCGAGCTGTTCATCCGTCGCGTCAAGCTCCATCATAAGCAGCTGCATTTCTTCTACAACCTCGTCGATACGGGCGTCGGGACGGTCAACCTTGTTGATAACGATAATAATTTTTAAGCCCAAAGAAAGCGCCTTTTGCATAACGAAACGGGTTTGAGGCAAAGGTCCCTCCGCCGAGTCCACCAAAATCAGCGCGCCGTTTACCATTTTCAAAACACGCTCTACCTCGCCCGAGAAATCCGCATGCCCCGGGGTGTCGACGATATTGATTTTTACGCCGTTATAGTGCGCGGAAGTGTTTTTGGCCAAAATGGTAATTCCGCGCTCCCTTTCCAAATCTCCGCTGTCCATAACGCGGTCCTGTACCTGCTGGTTATCGCGAAATACCCCGCCTTGCGCCAACATTTCATTGACAAGGGTGGTTTTACCGTGGTCTACGTGTGCGATGATCGCTACGAAGTCGGATCGTAGCCATGTCGTTCT
>JAZUQM010000028.1:0-3724 GCA_045605705.1 Candidatus Scatosoma sp. | reverse complement strand
ATTAACGAAGGCGCTTGGTCTTATATTAAGATTGTTCCCGAACACGCAAAATCGGCGTATCAGGCATTGCTCGACGCAGGCTATACGAAGGTTTCCTTCCAAATTTATCAAGTAGCGGCTGACGGCGGCTTTGGCTATTGGAGCGATTGTTCCAGTACCAGATGGGGCGTATTGGCAAGCGGCGAATGGCATACCTTGGAGCTTTCTTTGGCGACGATTATTGAAAAATACGACGCAATCGTAGCAGGCGGCAACGTTAGTCTTTTGGGTATTGACGCTAACGTATATACCACGCTTACGACGGTTTATATTTCCGACCTTGTTGTAGCGAAATAATAAATCATGTTTGACAAAAAATAATTAAATGGGGTAGGTTGTCGCATTGGGTAGAAGATAACGGATAGTTAATTTGAAGATGCGGCAACCTATTTACATAAAACCTACGGCAAAAAACATTCTTAGGGGGAGCAAGTGAGAAAGACAAATATAATTGCATTATTTTTAGTGGCGTGCACCTCATTTGCAGCGTGTGGTAACATTTTTAATTCCAGCAGTCATAGCAGCAGTAGCGGTGATATCCAAGGCGACGGCAGTATCTTGGCGCATTGGAAATTGCAAAATTTAGAAGGTTGCTATGTCGGCGATATTGATACCGATGAATTAAAATTTATTGATTTGTCCGGGAACGGGAATGATTTAATTTCTTCCTCTGAGGGGAATGGCTCTCAATTGGATATATTCAAATGGGATACAGGAGACGGATGGGGGAGTTCATCTTCTTTGAAATTTGATAACACGTTGGCTCTTGCGCAGAGTGTTGACCCTTATGAAGCTACGCAAACGAGTTATAGTGGCGCATACGTATCTGGGAAATATTTACAAACGGTTGAAAATGCCCCGTTAAATGATTTTACAGGTGAAGGCGGCTGGACGATAGAGATCATCTTTAAGGTTTCAGAGGATTGGAATAACGCATACAACCGCTATGTGGGTATATTTTCAAGACAAGGCGTGCAAGAAGACAAAGATGAGCCGCCCTTTGCGATGATGCTTAGCTATGCAACCGGCGAAAAAGCAGGGGCGCTTGGAATAAATGGGACAACCGGTTTGCAGTACGTTCATATTGACGGAACTGAAAAAATGATTAAAAGCGAGTATTGTGAAGGAAAAATTACTACGCAAGAGTGGGTACATTTTATGGTTGCAAACAACGGTTTTAGGACTTTTATGTATGTAAATGGTGAGAGTATCGATAAATTTGCGGATACGTCCACTTTTTCGTCTTCGTCGTTAGGCGGATGGGAAGTCGGGGTAGGGCGTAAGCTCGGTACGGGTGAAGCAACCATGAATACGATATATCCGGAAGGCTTGATTCGCCGTTTGTTTTGTGGTTCGATTTCGGAGATCCGTTTTAGCAAAGGGCTGAAAACAATGCAGGAATCGTTGTTGGAAAGCCGCAATAAGGCATAAAAGTTTGATTTGGGAAATAAACGCAAAGTAATTATAGATAAAAAGGGGGAGTGAAAAGATGGATAATCAAGATTCTACAAACAATTCACTTCTTGAAAATGAGGGAAAAAAACATAAAGATAATTTTGCTATAAGTTCGATAGAAGAATCGATAAGCATAAATTTGAAGTCTATATATAAAGTATTTTTGGAAGATAATACGCATTTCGAGTTTAAGATTACGGATGATATCTATTATGGGTATATATACGTAGTAAAAGGTCGAATGTCCATTCGCACGGTGCAAGATTATACTTTTGACATCATAGAAGGGCAGGCGGTTTTTGTATGGAGCAAAGATATTCGCTCTTATATCATGTACGGGGACGACGCGCAATTCTATTGGGCATGGTTTTCATTAAAGGGAACGTCGTTGCCGTTAATGAACGTTTTTGATGCCGGATTAACAAGTAGAGATTTGGAAAAAATAAATCGCTGTATCCGTTTAATTCGAAGAACAACGCTCATCGATTTAACGCGCGCAAATATAATATTTGTCAAATATATATTAGACGGGTTAGAAAAAATAAAAGATATAAAGATGGCGAGAGATAGCCACTACAGGGTAACGATTCTAAAATCTACAGAGTATATTAGGGAAAATATATGCGAATTGCCAACGGTTGAAGAAATAGGGGGATTATTTGGGATGTCGTTGAAGCAATATCGAAAACATTTTTTACGCTATATTGGCGTATATCCCGCAAAGTATATTTATGACCAAAAACTTCTGTTTGCAAAGGAATACTTGATTAATACGGATTTGAATATCAATCAAATTTCCGATATGTTAGGGTTTAATAGTCCGTTTTATTTTTCAAATTGCTTTAAGAAGTCTTTTGGGGCATCCCCAAGTGAATATAGAAAAACCTTTAGCAAGTAGGCGGAACGTAAGGACTTATTTTATAAAAATATTCATAGGTGAATTATGGAAACGAAAAAATTAGTTGTATTTGGGTTAGGACAAAGAGGGAATATTTATGCTTCTTTTGCGAAAAAATATCCCGAAAAATTTGACTTGGTTGCTATTATTGAAAATAATCCGGCCAGAATCGAATATGCGAAAGCGCAATTCCCCAACGTGGAAATTTATGAAGATTATCATGTATTTTTGACAAAAAACATCCACGCGGATATCGTTGCCGTTTCTACGCAGGACAGCGCGCATAAAGAGCATGCAATCGCGATGATGGAGGCAGGGTACGATTTATTGCTGGAAAAGCCTATTGCAAATACACGCGCGGAGTGTCTTGAAATTTACGAAACAAGCAAACGGTATAATCGAAAGGTAATCGTATGTCATGTATTGCGGTACTCTCCGTTCTATGCAGCCGTAAAAAGAGAACTCGACGCGGGAAAGCTTGGTGAAGTAATTACCATTCACGCGAGTGAAAACGTAGGATATTATCATCAAGCGCACAGTTACATTCGCGGTCCTTGGAGAAACACGAAAGAATCCAGCCCCATGATTTTGGCGAAATGCTGCCACGACATGGATATTCTTCGCTATTTAATGGGTGAAAAATGTGAAAGGGTTTCATCTTACGGAAGCTTATTCTATTTCAATGAAGCGCATGCACCCGAAGGTAGTACCGCTTATTGCTCGGATTGTAGAGTGGAGAACTGTCCGTTTAACGCGCAAAGGATTTACACGTCGCAAGAGGGGGATTTCTTTGCAAATTATTTCACGACCAAAGAGCATACGCGTGAGAACGTATTAAACGATTTAAGGCATTCCCCATACGACAGATGCGTGTTTAGATGTGATAACGACGTTGTGGACCATCAAGTAACGGCGATTGAATTTGCAAACGGTAAAACGGCGACGCATTCGATGACGGGTTTTTCGCAAAAGATTTACCGCGATATAAAAATTCACGGGACAAAAGCGGAGCTTGTGGGGGTCATGGAAGATAATTCTTACGAAATCCGTTATTTTGACGGAAGAACGGAAAAAGTAAAAATCGACATATCCGCAGCGGACGTTGGCGGACATAACGGCGGCGATTTCTTTATGATGAATAATCTTTATAAAGAAATGAACGGTGAAAAAGCGGAAGGGATTACATATTTGGACGTTTCGATTGAAAGCCATTTGATGAGCTTCGCGGCGGAAGAGTCTAGAATAAATAAGGGGCGTGCCGTTGAAATTTGACAAAAAGCGGCGCAAATAAGATAGGAGAAAGAAAGATGAGTAAAGGAAGAATAACGATTC
>JAZUQM010000027.1:0-4513 GCA_045605705.1 Candidatus Scatosoma sp. | reverse complement strand
CGCAGGGCGAATATATCCGCTGTACCACCTGCTTTCACGCGGAAAATCCGCGCCTTATTGTACGCCGTAACGCCGCGCAATCGCGTTCCTCCCTACCCCCGAAACGGGCTCAAAAGGACGGCTCCAAAGTGAAAGGGTGGTTTTTCTCCTTATCCGCGCCTTTCAGCCTAGGGGCGCAGTCTCTTGAAAAAGGAATTGAAAAATACCCGCTTTTTCATCGCCTTTATGTGATTTACTACTATATTATATACGCTCCGCTACAAAAAGTCAAACGATTTTTCACAGCGGAGCGTAATTGCCCGATTATTTATTTTTGAGTAAGTCGCGGATTTCTTCAAGCAATCTCGTATTCGCCGTCGCTTTTTCTTCGGCAAGACGAGCCTCTTCTTCCGCCTTTTCTTTGGCAAGCCGTTCTTCTTCCTCTTTTTTCTCTTTGGCTTCCTGCAAACGCAACTCGTAAATAGCCTTCGCCTGCTTTTTGGATACCTTTTCCTCAAAACGGATTTTTGCAATCGCTTTCTTTTCTTTGATATCCATTTCGTCAAGCATTCTCTCTCTTGCCGTTGCGATTTGATTCATCGTTCTCACAATCATAAACAGCACGAGGGCAACGATTAAGAAATTGATAATCGCGCTGATAAACGAGCCCCAGTCGATATAAATGGAGTTGGCGAGGTCAACGGTAACGCCGTCCTCTAAATATGCAGGGTCGCCTAAAAAGGTTACCGCACCCGACAAGCCGTCCTTTCCCAAAATCAAAGCGAGAAGCCAGTTGATAATGGGCTTTAACACAAAGTTGCTAAGCCCGTTGACAATACCCGTAAACGCACCGCCGATGATAACGCCGACAGCCATGTCAAGTACGTTTCCGCGGGTGATGAACGTCTTGAATTCGCCGAAGAATTTCTTAATTCCTCTTACTCTTTTCTCCATAGTATAACACCTCTTTGGTTATTTCTAACCATTATTATACTACGCAAAAAAAGCTTTGTCAAGGATTTTTCCTTTCCATTATTTCTCGCCGTTGGAAATCGCCGAGCCGTTCATTAGCTCTATCATAAGACAAAGCTCCTTGCCCGTTTCTTGGCTGAGGCGCAAAAGCTCCCCCTTTACCTCTTTTCTAACGCCTTTTTCTAAAGCTTGTCCATACACGCTAAGCAACAGTTTTTCTAAATAAAAAATATCCCTAAGGCTATCGTATTCGTTTAAGGTAACCTCCCGTTTTTCTAATTTCATTCCTCTCCCTCCTCGCTATTCGACGCAGACATACCCCCGTCCTTTTTGTTTTTCGGTATTTTACCGCTGATAAGCGCGTTCAGCGTTTGGCACCTTTCCTTGTGCCGTTTAGACAAGTTTTCCAAATCCTTTGCAAGCGCCGTATCCATGAGCAGGCGGGAATAAATTTTCGTCTTTTTTCCCAGCAAATCCTCTATCCCGCAAAGCTCCTTTAACGCCTTTTTCTCCTCTTCCTTTTCATTATCCTGCATAAAAAACCTCCCGTTTTACTCAGTATTTCGTAAAACGGGAGTTCTTATTCATTTTTTTGTTTTTGTGAAATCGCAAATCTCTCTCAGTGCGCAGCCCTCACAGTTAGGTTTTTGCGAATGGCAGACCCGCCGACCGTGGTAGATAAGCCAGTGGTGGGCTTTCGACCAGTCCTCTTTGGGAATCGCCTTACACAAACCTTCCTCCACCTGTTCGGGCGTTTTGCCCTTAGCAAGCCCCAAGCGGTTGCTTACACGGAACACGTGGGTATCCACCGCAATCGCGTCCCCGCCAAACGCCACCGAATACACGACGTTCGCCGTCTTTTTCCCCACACCCGCAAGGGTCATGAGCTCCTCTATCGTAGAAGGCACTTCCCCGCCGAACTTTTCAAGAATATCACGGCTAGCGGAAAGGATATGCTCCGCTTTCATGCGGTAAAACCCGCAGGAGAAAATATACTTTTCCAATTCCTTTTGCGAAAGAGTTACCATTTTTTCGGGCGTGTTATAGCCTTTGAACAGCTCTTTCGTTACGATATTCACCCGCTCGTCCGTGCACTGTGCCGATAAAACGACGGCAACCAAAAGCTCGTACGGGGTGGTATAATGCAAGGCAGGCTTTGCGTCTTTGTATAAGTTTGCCAAAAGGGCAAGCGCTTTTTCCTTTTCTATTTTTTTCATACTCAAAGTATAGCATACCTTGAGAAATTTTGCAATTATTGTAAAGGCGTTAGCGAAAGTTTTCCGCCGACAAAATCCATTTTATAAAATCCCTTAAACGAGGAATACCGACCCGTTTTTAAGACCGCCTTTGCGCGGGGAAACATTCTCGCATCAAACCGAACGCACAGCCCGCAGCCTATCCTTGCCTCCTTGGGCGCGGATACCGTCGTCGCCGTGATACCGTAAGAATATAAACGTTCCGCATAATCAAGGCTATGCGCCCGAGAGCGGAACACTGCCAAAACCGTCATGTCATATGCGCCTCCTTTTGTGAATACTATATTCTATGAAAATTTAGCCTTAGAGGTGCTTTTATGATCTATTTCGATAACGCCGCAACGGGCGGCAGAAAACCCGACAGCGTACAAACGGCTTTTTCTTCCGCCATCAAGGTATGCGCCAACCCCGGCAGGAGCGGGCATAAGCTTTCCCTATCCTGCGCCAACCTTGTGCAAAACTGCCGTTATGCGATCGACGGCTATTTTGAGGGATACGGTTTCGACCAAGTCGTCTTCACCAAAAATTGCACGGAAGCGCTCAATATCGCGCTATTTGGCGTACTTGAAAAAGGCGACCACGTGATCGCCTCTTGTATGGAGCACAACTCCGTTTTGCGCCCTTTGGAAAGCTTGCGAAAAGCGGGCGTTATCACCTACGACGTTTGCCCTTTGCACGAGGACAATATTCGCGCCGAGGATATTGCAAAGCTCCTAAAACCCAACACGAGGCTAATCGCAATCACCGCCGCTTCCAACGTTACGGGCGCTATCCCCGACCTGCTTTCCATAAAAAAAGTTTTGCCTAAAGAAGTGCTCTTGCTTTGCGACGGAGCGCAGGGTGCGGGACACTTGAATATCAAAATGCGGGGGGCAGGTATTGATTTACTTACCATTGCGGGACATAAAGGCATGCTTGGCGCACAAGGAAGCGGCGCGTTGCTATTTTCCTCGCGAGTATCCCCCCGCCCTCTTTTGTTCGGGGGTACGGGGTCCATGAGCATTTCTTTAGATATGCCCGATTTCTATCCCGACGCCTTAGAGGCGGGTACGCTTTCTGTACCCGCTGTCGCCTCACTTTTAGAAGGCGTAAGGTATTTAACGATACACCAAAAAGAAATGGAGTGCACCCTTTTAGATTTGACGGATTATCTCATCCGCGCCCTTTCCGCCTTACAAAATTTCGTTTGTTATTCCAAAGCCAACCCTTGCGGCATCGTTGCTTTTAAGCACACCAAAATCCCCTCCGACCAGCTTGCGGATTTGCTTTCTTCTAAGTATAATATCGCCGTGCGCGGGGGCTTGCATTGCGCCCCGCTTATGCATGAGGCGCTTGGCACGCTTGACTGCGGGCTTGTGCGGGTTTCCTTTTCTCATTACAATAAGACGCGGGAAATCGACGAGCTCCTTTCAGCCCTCAGCGCGCTAAATTTCCTTTAACCTATCCACGACGGCACGAAGTTTGCGTCTTTGTATGCCGTCTAACATTGGCGAAAAGCTTTGGTAAAACGCCTCTATCTCCTCGTTGGAAAGGGTGCCTGCCCGCTTGCCCTTTTCCGCCTCGGCGAGAATACTCCTAAAAATGTCCGTATTGCTTTTGCCGTGATAGGCAGAGGCAATTTTTTTTGTAAGCTCTTCCGCGGTTACCCCTTCTTTCACTTCCTCTTTTGCGTAGTCCTTAAAACTTTTCATAAGACCTCCTTTCATTCACGAAATTTAGCGTTATCTACGTATAGTATACTATGGAAATTTTAATGCTAGTGTTATTATACTACCTCTCTCAAAACCCCGATTTCACCGAAAGTGTGAAACCGCTGATGGAAAAACTAAAAAATTCCGAGCAAATGTTAGGCTTTTTGAAAGACTTGTCCTCGTTCACGCAGACGTTTAGTGCCTTAAAGAGCGACCCACCCAAAAAGGAAGAACCGAAAAAAGAAAACCCGCAATCCCCCACGGAGGGAATTGCGGATGAATTTATCCAAAGTATATTAGACAGTTATCTTAAAAAACACTAAAACCGCCGTTGACGGGCAAGTCAATCCCCGTTACGTACTCGTTTTCTTCCAGGTATAAAACGGCGTTCGCCACGTCCTCGCCCGTGCCCAATCTGCCCATGGGGATTTCTTCTTTCAAAGCGGAAAGCTCCTCAGTCGAAAAACGGGCGTTCATGGGCGTATCGATAACCCCGGGGGACACGCTGTTGACGCGGATATTCGACCAACCCAGCTCCTTTGCAAGCGCCTTGGTAAAACCGAGCAACGCAGCCTTAGACGCCGAATACACGCTTTCACAGCTCCCGCCGACCTC